>CAVGFB010000124.1:0-2265 GCA_963628375.1 Gorillivita sp. (SeqCode) | reverse complement strand
AGATAATAGTAAACAAAACAATATTTCAAAGCAAAAACAAAACTTTAAAGAATTTTATAATCTTGTTGTTAATGCAACTGTTGCTGAGGCTTCTCATGATTTACACAAAAGTATAAATTTGTACTTGGCAGCTTATCAAATTGCAAAAGATACAACAAAAGAGTCTCTTGATATTGCAGTTTTAGGGCTAAAAAATGCTTGAAAAATGGCACTTGAGTTAAAAGATAGGCCACTTTGTGAGTACATTTTTGAAATTTTGTCACATCATTTATCTAAAGATGAATTGAGTTCATATACAAAAGAGTTAAACTATTTAATGTTAAACAAGCTTAAAAGTTTAGGTGTTAATTTATCAAATATTGAAGTAAGTGACAGTTCAAAAGAATTATTTGAAAAAATTACATCTACAATAGATAGCTTGGATGATATCAAAATAGATGATTATATGACAAAACTTGACCCTGATTTAAGTAAGTATCTGTCTGAAAACTTAAAGAAATATGACAAGATTGACCAAAACAGTAAGTCTTCTAAAGATAAGGATGTAAAAAGTGCTTCAAATAAAAATAAAGAAGCAAATAATATTCTTCCTTTATTCAGATATCAAGATTTAACTGGATATCAAAGTTCAATTGATATCATGAAAAAGTTAGGTGTTGGAGCAGATAAAAACTCAAATTACAATAAGTTAGTTAAAAAATTGAGCATGCAACACGGTCTTAATAGAGTGAGTTTTTCTGATTCATTAGTATTTAGAGGCAAAAGCAGAAAAGACACAAACGAATTTATGCTTGCCAGTGCAGGGGAGATTGGTCTTCCTGTAATTCACATGAGTATGGATCAATCCATTAATGGAGCAAGTGTTTTATGCATGCTTGCACCTTCTAATAGTAACTTTAAATTAAACCCTGCTAAAACTGGTTTTTGAGGTTCTGGTATTTTAATTTTACAAGATATTGACACATGGTATCTTCCTGATTCTGACATAAAAGTTGAAGATGGTGCTATTAATTATTTTGCACTTCAAAATGCTAGAGGTGCTAATGAAGTTTTAAATTTAATTGATGTTGCTGTAGATGATCCAAACATTATAGTTTTAGCAAGTATTAAAGATGATCCTGCTAATTTCATGACTTTAGCGAAGTATCTTGATAGTTATAGGATTGTAGATATTGAACATCCAAATGATCAGGAGCGATATCAAATATGGTCTAAACTTGCTTTTTTGCATCCTTCATTGCGTGCATTTTCAATTGATAAGCTTGTAAAATGCTCTAGTAATATAAGCAGATATTCTATAAACGCTGCTGTTAAACATGCCTTGGAAAATGCTTTTAAACAAGGGATAGAAAAAAAGGAATATGTTCCTTTGACTTTATTAGATATAACAGAATCGCTAGCTGAGTATCAACCTCTAGAGTCTTTTGAATATAAAAAACTTGAAGATATTGCAACTGATAATTTTAAACAATCTTTAAATAATATTGACGATATATTAAAATAGAACCAAAGTCCTATTTGTTTTTAATTTTTACGTTATGTCTTTTTTAGAAATTTTTTTTACAGGTCTCGCTTTAAGCATGGATGCATTCAGTGTATCTATTTGCAAAGGCCTCACAAAAAAGAAAATTAATTTTAATTTTGCATTTATAACTGCTTTTATTTTTGGCTTTACTCAGGGCTTTATGCCTTATTTGGGTTATTTGTTAGATTCTTTTTTAAAAACAAATGAAAATATTAAACTCTTTATCGACCAGTACAATAATTTAATTGCTTTTTTCATTTTATTTATTTTAGGTCTAAAAATGATATATGACAGTTGCGAGGATATAATTAAAAAAAGATTAAGAATAAGCGGTAAAGTTGATAAGGATATTTCAAATAAATCTGTGTCAGATAAGGTTAACTATATAGAACTTATATTATTAGGGTTGGCAACCAGCATAGATGCTTTAATGGTTGGTTTTGCCTATGCAACACAAAATGTCAATATATATATTGCAATTTTAACTATTGGCTTTATAACATTTATAATGTGTTTTGCTGGTGTTTATATTGGTAAATTTTTTGGCAGTAAATGAAAGTTTAATGTTGGTGCACTTGGTGGAATTTGCTTATGCTTAATTGGAATTAAATTTTTGTTAGAGCATTTTAACGTTATAAACTTCTAAATTATCATCTGTAATTACTTCAATAAACTTATAACTTTAATTTATTTTGTTACAAATGACGAGTATAAATATTCTGTATAATACACATATAAAT
>CAVGFB010000123.1:0-3099 GCA_963628375.1 Gorillivita sp. (SeqCode) | reverse complement strand
GTTATCCTTTGACGCAGGGTAAATGCCATCTGTTTCATTTGTATAACCGAGAATGAATGTTTGGCCAGCAGTTAAAACTGGGGTTTCATATTCGTCCGAATAATTTGTGTCTTTAACAAGATACTTTGTAGGTTGTTCATACTCGAGAAAATCTCCGATTTTCTCGAAATTCTTCACCCACTCCACATCCTCGCCTTCAAACGAAAGCAGTTTGTCGCGGTAGTAGGCATATTGCTTCTTGCGCAGTGTGAGTTCTGTTGTGAGTTCTGTTGTGAGTTCTGTTGTGAGTTCTGTAAATTTATCCAAAATCCGCACAATTTCTTTTTGGACGGGTAGAGGGGGAATGGGGATCTGGAAATTTTGTCAAGTAGCATTATTTATATTATTAATAGTGGAACTACAAGCACGAGAAGTTTTATACAGGTATTGTTTAAAATAAATACTAGTAAGAATATGATATAAATATCGACTTTCTAGATAATTATCATCACATCGTATTACACCCATAAAACCGCCAAATATATAATTTGTATCTTCACAAATGTAGGCAACTTTACCAATGTGTTCCTTGCTTCCGCTCCCAGCACAAATAAGAATATCTCCAGAATGCAAAAATTGTGATTTTTTTACTTTTATTTCATTGCTTATGTATTTAATGTCATTAAAATTTAAAGTATTAAAACCTAAATCAATGTTGTTAGCTCTTAAAAGTTTATAACTATTATATTTGTCCCTTTTTTCATTTTTTTTACTGTAAGTGACACCTCGAATATATTCAGCAACTTCATAAAATAGCTTATACTCCACCCCATTAGGACAAAACTCATTTATCAAATCATCTAATTTACTCATGTTTTAAAATTTTTATGTTATTAGTATTGTTAATTCAAAATTGGATATTTATTTTATTCTCAATTATATAAAAAAGCTCTAAGTATTTACTTAGAGCTTTTATCTTAAACGTATTTATTAATCTCTTTTAATCTTTATAGTAACACTCAAAATAAAAATATTGGTTTAGAGGATTTGTGTAAAAACCCCCAATGTTATCCTGTAATAAATAAACATTAGTATTATAGTAAAGTGGACAAACACACCCAGTCTCCATAAGCATATCCTCAGCAATATGCATTAACTTACATCTAATTTCATTGTTGCCCTCGTTTTTTATATATTTAATTAAAACATCATAGGTCTCAGCTCAAGTTCCACTTTCTACACTTTTATCACTATAACCTTCCACACTTGATAAATCCATTTTATATATAGATTTATTAGCGTCCGCACCTTTACCTAATTGAGAATCATTATTGCCAGATTTAGAAGCGTGCATATCTAAAAATGTTGTTGGATCTGTGTAGTCGGCACTTCAACCCTCACGAGCCATAGCAAAGCTTCCTGCCTTTCTAGTAATTAAAAAACTGGTTCATTCTTGATTCTCTAAAGTAATAGGAATACCTACAGTACTCAATACGTTTTGAATATACTCAGCAATTGCTTTGTGACCCTCGTTTGTATTGTAGATATATACTAAATTAGGAAAGTTAGTTAGCTTACCAGATTCATCGTGATCGTAGTATTTATATAACGTATTTAGAGCATTTTGATAGTTAGATGAAATATGGTCATCATCAACTGGTCAATACCCAATATAGTCACTAGAGTGCCCAGCGTTTGTATAAAACTCTTTACCATCTGCATCTTTTATACCCGATGGCACATAAGAAGAAGCAGGTTTTTGGTTTCCTTTAACAATATCCTCAACAATATAGTTTCTATCAAAAAGCAGAGATATTGCACGTCTAACTTCATTTTGTTCGTTATCACTTAATTGCTTATCTTTAGGGCTTAAATCAACATTTTTATTAACAACAAAAAAGTAACAACCAGCTAACTCATTGACATAGTATTGTTTAGAATAATTCTCTTTAATTGACTGAATCTCATTAGTTGGAAGACCAGTTATCATATCCCAGTCTCCATTTTTAAAATTAACTAAGACGTTATTTCCGTTATCACTTAAATAAAAATTAAGATTAGGAATTTTTACACTGTCAGCGTTGTAGAAATTTTCATTTTTAGTTAAAGCTATAACAGAGTTATGGTTTCAGTAAGCTAGTTTGTAAGGACCGTTGCAAATATAAGTTTCAGGTTTTGTTGCTCACATTCCCTCATTATCAACAACATCTTCCCTAACAGGCATAAAACATTGGAACGCTAAAAGTTGGTCTCAGTATGTGTAATAAGAGCTTGTTGTTACTTGCAGAGTTTTATCGTCTAGTGCATGCACATTTAGCTTCTCATCCCCTTTTGCATCTTTAGCTCACATTGCTTCATAACCATCAATTACCTCAAACATATAGCTATAATCAGCTGCTAGTTCAACAGAACAAGCTCTATTTCATGCGAAAACAAAGTCCTGTGCTCTCACGGCCTTGCCATCTGATCATTTTGTATCTTTTAGTTTGTAGGTATAAGTGCAAGTACCATCTGCATTTTTTACAGGTTCTGTAAGTTCTTGTGCAACATCTGGTACAACTACAGAGTCCCCTGATTCTGTTTTTGATCATTTAGCAAGCCCAGAAAATATATTGCCTACCATAGTTCCTGCATCAGAAGTTTTGACTAATGCTGGATCTATTGTTTCTGGCTCAGAGGCAATACTTACATCCATAGAGGACTTATCTTTTAGTTTGTTACTACAACCTGAAAGTAAAAATATTAAAAATACAGCAATCACAAAAAATATAGATATACTTACATATTTTTTAAATTTATTAATTCCTTTATACATAACTAAACCCTCAAAACTTGAAAATTTATAATTTGTTTATTTCAGCTACTCTATGACACGCAACAAATCTACCTGGTTTAACTTCTTTAAATTCTGGCATAGATTTAGAACAAATATCTTTTGTGTACTTACACCTTGTTCTAAAAGGGCAACCACTTGGTGCATTAAGTGGAGAAGGTATATCCCCATCTAAAATAATTCTTTTTGAATTTCTAGCAGCATTTGGATCAGGGAGAGGTACAGCAGATAATAAAGATTTAGAATATGGGTGTAGCGGATTAAAGAAAACATCATCAGCACTACCT
>CAVGFB010000122.1:0-5043 GCA_963628375.1 Gorillivita sp. (SeqCode) | reverse complement strand
CCTGTACCTGGCTCTCCTATTAAAACTGGGTTGTTCTTTGTCCTTCTGCTTAATACTTGTATTGTTCTTCTAATTTCATCACTTCTGCCTATAACAGGATCTAACTTTCCTTCTCTTGCCATTTGTGTAAGATTTTGTCCATATGCTTCTAGTGATTCAAATTGAGGTTTTTCTTCTTGAGAAGTAACTCTAGTATCACCTCTAAGCTCCTCATATGCTTTCTCTATGTTTTTTTGAGTTATCCCTGAAGATGACAATATTTTACCTGCTTGAGTTTTATCCTTTGATAAAGCAATCAATAAATGCTCACTTGTAGCATAACTATCCCCTAACTTCTCTGCCGTTTTTACAGCATCATCTAATACATTCATTAAATTCATAGATGGAGCACCAGAAATTGGCATCATAGTTGAAGAAGTTGATTTAGGCATCTTTTCAATCTCACTATTAGTATTTGTAATTAGCTGATCTGTGTCAGCACCAATACGTTTTATAATTGATTTTAAATTGTTCTCTTTACCATCAAGCAAAGCCTTTAATAAGTGAATTGGCTCTGCCATAGCACTTTTATTGTCACTTGCTATACTCAAACATTTTTGTAGAGCTTCTTGTGCTGTAAGTGCTAATTTATTTAAATTTCCCATGTTCATAATTCCTCCTTAAATACGAATGCTTTTATATTTCATCAAGCTGCTCTAATACCTCGTGTAATAGTCCTCCGTTTCTTTTTAAAGTTAAAGATTTTGTTTCACTTTTCATAATTCTATGCACGTCCTTATAAGTTTCAAGTTCATGAACTCTATCTGCAAGTCTTCTAACTCTTGCATGAAGATCATCAACTTCTTTTGTTCTTGCATCTAATCTTTCCTTTAAATCTAAGATACGCACAACTCCTGCTAAATTAATACCCTCATCTGTAAGCTCATTAATTAATGATAACTTTTCAATATCAGATATACTATAGCGCCTTGTATTACCACTTGTTCTTTTTGGCACAACAAGACCTCGCTGCTCATATGCTCTAAGTGTTTGAGGATGAACTCCTGCAAGTTCAGCAGCTACACTTATCATATATACAGGTAAGTCTTTATCATAATCTACCATTGGCGTACCTCCTTGTTTTCTAGTTTGTTGTATTTATTTAGGGCATTTAATTGTCTTAAATTTAGATTATCTGGTACTTCTACATTAATCCTAACAATTAAATTACCTGTTCTTTCCCCCTTCTTAAAGCCGTGATTCTTAATTGTAAGCTTTGTCCCATTTTTGCAATACTTAGGAACAGAAATTCTAATTCTTTTATTATCAGGTGTTGGAACTTCAATTTTAGAGCCTAGCACTGCTTCACAAAATGTAACAGGAGTGTCTATAATTACATCATATCCATCTAATTTAAAGTATTTATGATCTTTAACATTTACTTTTATGATTAAATCACCTTTTTTATCTCCCAATACTCTACCCATATTTTTTAGTTTAAACTTATCTCCACTAACCGTTCCTGCAGGAATAGATAAGTTTACTTTTTGTGTTTTTTGACTACCTTGAGTTCTTATAGATAAAGTTTTTTTTACGCCATTGTATGCTTCATCAAATTCAAGATCTAACTTAGATTCAATATTTAGGTCATACAATTTAGAAGCAGAAGAATTTTTGTTTCTTGAGTTTTGAGAGTAAAAATTACTATATTGATTAAAGTTAGAACTTCCTCCAACGTTTGGTTTGCCAAAACCTTGACCGCCATTTACTTTAAAATCTCAATTCTTACCACCTATTCCATAACCGCTTCTTATTTTCTCTAGAATATCTGATCATCCGCTAACTCCACTAAATAAGTCTGAAAAATCAAAGCCTCCTAGTCCAAAATTAACATATCCTGAACCTCCTTGACCAGCAAAGCCTTGAGCGTTTGGATTATATGCTCCATAGCTGTCATAAATTTTGCGTTTCTTCTCGTCTCCTAATACCTCATAAGCTTCATTTAGCTGTTTAAACTTTTCTTCTGACCCTCCAGCATCTGGATGATGTTTGCGAGCAAGACGTCTAAAAGCTTTTTTTATTTGATCTTGACTTGCATCTTTTTTAACTCCTAGAATTTTGTAATAATCTGGTGTATTAGTATTCATGTTCCTCACCTCCTTTAATTTCTATATCTAAAAAAATTAGCAAACACGTACATTAAATTAAATAACGAATTTGCTAATCATTAAAACTTTTTTGTCATTTTTTATTATTTTAAATCTTATTCATCTTCGTCATCTAAGCTTGAAGTTGTATCTTCTCTATCTTCTATCTGTCTTTTGGCTCCTCCAGTTGTTATAACAACACTTGCAGGACGAAGCACTTTTACTCCCATTTTGTATCCTTTTTGAACACAAGTTTTTACACTCTCATCAAAAAGAGAACTATCCTCAACACTTTGAATTACTTGATGCTCAAGTGCATTAAACTGACTTCCCTCTTCAGGGTCGATTACGTCAAGTCCACTTTTTTTACAAGCTTCTAATAACTTTGTACTTACAGCACATACACCATCAATAAGTCCACTTGTACCGTTTTTATTAGCATAATCAATAGTTCTTTCAAAGTCATCTAAGATAGGCAAAATATCCTCTATTAATTTTTGTGTAGCTAATACTTTATCTTGGCTTCTAGCAGCTTCAGTGCGCCGTCTGTAAGTATCTCATTGTGCATAAACACGCATGTACTTATCTTTTCACTCAATAGAATCAGCTCGTGCTTCATCTAAGTCCTTGCGAGTTTGCTCAAGCAGAGTGTGTGTGTCACACTCTGTTGAATTCTTCTCACATTCGACAGATTCTAATACGCCTTCATCTTCTACTTTGCTTTTGTCATTCTCTTCAACATTATCTGTGTCAAGCTTAGGCTCACAATCTGTATGTACATTTTCTTGTGCTTTATCTTTGTGATTATGTTTATTCTTTTTTTTGCGAGACATTATTTATCTCCTTTATCCTTTTTCTCATCATCAACAACTTCATAATCAGCTTCAATTGTGCCATCATCATTAGCTTTCTCATTACTTTGAGCATTTGGTTGTGCTTGTCCTTGTGGATTTGCATTGTTTTTATCTTGAGAATAAGCAATTTCAGCAATTTTATAACCTGCTTGTTGAAGCTCTTCAGTTGCTTTTTTAATAGCTTCATTGTCAGTTCCCTTTAGAGCTTCTTTAGTTTTATCAATTGCGTCTTGTGCGGCTTTTTTAGTATCATCTGGAACTTTATCACCCATCTCTTTTAGGGTCTTTTCAGTTGCAGCAACAAGACCTTCAGCGTTATTCTTTATCTCAACTTCTTCTTTGCGTTTTTTGTCTTCTTCAGCATGAGTTTCTGCATCTTTAACCATTTTATCTACTTCTTCATCGCTAAGTGCAGTAGATCCACTAATTGTAATTTGTTGTTGTTTACCAGTACCTAAGTCCTTAGCAGAAACATTAACAATACCATTTGCATCAATATCAAATGTTACCTCAATTTGTGGAACTCCCCTAGGAGCTGAAGGAATGCCAGTTAACTGGAACCTACCAAGTGTTTTATTGGCAGATGCAACTGATCGCTCCCCTTGTAATACGTGAATCTCTACAGAAGTCTGTCCATCAACTGCTGTTGAGTAAATTTCTGTTTTCTTAGCAGGAATAGTTGTGTTTCTCTCAATCATCTTTGTCATAACACCACCAAGAGTCTCAACACCAAGACTTAATGGAGTAACATCAAGTAATAATATTCCCTTAACATCTCCTGTTAATACTCCACCTTGAATAGCAGCACCCATAGCTACAACCTCATCAGGGTTAACGCTCATGTTAGGGCTTTTACCAGTCATCTTTTTAACTAAATCTTGAACAGCTGGCATTCTTGTAGAACCACCTACTAAGATTACCTGATCAACGTCCCCAGAACTTAGGTCAGCATCTTTTAGAGCATTATTTACAGGCTCTTTACATCTATCAAGCAAATCTGCAGTAATACGCTCAAATTCTTGACGAGTTAAAGTGTAATCAAGATGCATAGGTCCTGATGCACCTGCTGTGATGAAAGGTAAGTTAATATTTGTTTGTGTGGTATTAGATAACTCCATTTTAGCCTTTTCAGCTGCTTCTTTTAAGCGCTGCAAGGCCATTGGATCTTGTCTTAAATCAATCTGATTATCTGATTTAAATTTATCAGCTAACCAATCAATAATCCTTTGATCTCAATCATCTCCACCAAGGTGATTATCACCTGCAGTAGATGCTACTTCAAAAACACCATCACCAAGCTCTAACACAGAAACATCAAATGTTCCACCACCAAGATCAAAAACTAGAATTTTTTCATCTTTGTTAGATTTATCCAAACCATAAGCAAGTGCAGCTGCTGTAGGCTCATTAACAATACGCTCTACTTCAAGCCCTGCAATTTTACCAGCATCTTTTGTAGCTTGACGTTGTGCATCATTAAAGTAAGCAGGAACAGTAATAACTGCTTTTGTGATCTTTTCTCCTGTTTGTTTTTCTGCATCTGTCTTCATTTTTTGCAAAACCATAGCACTAATTTCTTCTGGTGTATAAGATTTGCCATCAATATTTACAACAGCACGACCATCTTTACCACTTTCAACTTTATAAGCTACAGTTTTGTTTTCTTCTTGGACTTCACTAAATTTACGTCCAATAAAACGTTTAATACTATTAATAGTATTCTCTGGATTTGTAACAGCTTGGTTTTTTGCTGCCTTTCCAACTACACGCTCACCATCTTTTCTAAATCCCTCAACAGATGGAGTAGTACGATCACCCTCAGCATTAACTAAAATTTCTGGTTCTGTACCTTCCATAACAGCCATTGCAGAATTTGTTGTTCCTAAATCAATTCCTAATATCTTTGCCATAATAATCATCTCCTTTAAACTCATGTAGATTGGCTCATCTACTTTAATTACTTTTTTATTTTATATAATATCTGTATTATAAAACCTAAGTCTCTACTTGTCAAGTTTTTTAAGTGTAATTTTAAAGATTTTTTAAGAATTATTATATAAGTT
>CAVGFB010000121.1:0-2035 GCA_963628375.1 Gorillivita sp. (SeqCode) | reverse complement strand
TCTCAAGACCTTATTTAAGTGAAACAACAACATTATATAAATCTGCAATATCTTACACAAAAATGTACCAAACATATCATGATGACCTGTAGGCTCTCACATTAATACAATACATAAATTGTCACGATTTTTTACATTCATAGTCTTTTGAGTAGCATTATTGCTGACACTAGAGACTACACTAGTAGCTAGACATCTCAATATTAATGTAGTACAACCTGCAATGTATAAATAACTTCTAGAAATACTTGAATCAAATAAATTTTACTTATTAATTATTGACTCTTTAAAAAATTAAACACGCTTTACAAATCTACCATCTCTTGTATCAATTTGAACTTTGTCTCCTTGATTGATATACATAGGAAGTTGAACTTCTGCTCCAGTTTCAAGAGTAGCTGGTTTTGTGCCGCCTTGAACAGTATCTCCCTTAAAACCTGGTTCTGTATCTTTAACTTCAAGCTCTACAAACATCTCAGGCTCAGCTGATACAAGGTTACCACCTGCATATACAAGCTTACACTCATCATTTTCTTTGAGTCACTTGCTAGCATCTCCTAAAATTTCTTTAGGTATAGAAAACTGCTCATAACTAGAAGTATCCATCATATAGTATTCACTACCATCATTGTATAAATATTGAACTGTCTTTTTTTCTACATGAACTTGTTCAAATTTGGTACCAGCGTTAAATGTGTATTCAACAACTCTTCCAGAATTTACATCACGTAATTTTGTTCTAACAAAAGCTGCACCTTTACCAGGTTTAACATGTTGAAATTCCAATATGGTATTAGGTTTGCCATTATATTTAATACACATTCCATTTTTAAAGTCAGCTGTTGAAATTGCCATATATTCTCCTTAAAGTTTTTAAACAGATTATACCTTAATTAACTAAATTTTTTTACATACATATCATGAGAAAGCTTTGTAAATACCTCATATCCATTTTTAGTAACTACCCCACTGTCTTCAAGTCTGATACCAAACTCACCTGGAAAGTAAACTCCTGGCTCAACGGTTACCACACAACCTTCCTCTAAAATATGGCTGTCTTTCCCCATAAAAGGTAGCTCGTGAATCTCTACTCCAAGCCCATGCCCAATAGAGTGTCCCATTTTACCCTCATATCCACGCTTAGCTAAAACTTCATTAGCTTTATCGTTGATAAGCTTGCCACTAAGTCCTGCTTTTATCATATTCTCGCAAGCTTCATTAGCGTCTCTTACAGCAATAAAGGCAGACCTTAACGTCTTTGATGGTTCTCCTAAAAAGATACATCTTGTTGTATCAGACCTATACTCACTATATTTACAGCCAAAATCAAATAATACACACTCACCTATTTTTACTTTATACTCCCCTGGTTGTGCGTGAGAATTAGCTGCATTAGCCCCTCCAGCAACTATAGACTCAAATGACACTCCCTCTCCACCATGATTTTTGATAAACTCGCTCAGTTTATCTGATAGATGCGCCTCACTCATACCTGGCTTTATATAATCAAACATATCTAAAAATGCACTATCGGCAATTTCTTGTGCTTTTCTTAAAAACTTGATTTCATCAGTAGTTTTACAAATTCTTAAATTTGCAATTAAATCGTGTGTCTCAACTAACTCAACATTAGATCTTACTTTTGTCTCAACTTCTCTAAATTCAGATAGAGGGATAATATCTTCGATCCCAACTTTGATTATATGTTTAGTTGTTTTTGCAATTTTATTAATATAGTCAATGTAGAATTCAACAACATTTTTACTATCTCCATTAATTGTTATGTCTAAATTTGATTTTTGTTTGCACTCTCTAAATGCATTTGAATAACGTGAATCAGTATGTAAAATGCACTCATCATTTGTCAAAATTAAGACATGTGCTTGCTCAAAGTCAAAAACATTTTTAAATTGTGTAATTCAGTTTAAATTTTGAGTATTTCTAATACATAAAACATCTAGATTTAGAGAATTAAATTTATTTTTTACTTTATCTAGAGTTGTATATGACATTAACTATCCTATTTAAACATTAT
>CAVGFB010000120.1:0-2872 GCA_963628375.1 Gorillivita sp. (SeqCode) | reverse complement strand
AATAATAATAATAATAATATAGAAATAAATTGTTATAATTCACTCAGTAACTTATTCATTAAATAAAAAAAGGAGGTCAATATGAATACAAAAGTTACAAAAAGATTAATGTTATTTATGATTATGGCAATAGTATCTGTAGCAGTACTAATTCCTGTTTATGCACATGCCGCATATAGTAAACCAGGAACCGTGTATCCAGATACAACAATTGAAACAGCAGATCCTGGTACTGCAGACACAGCAGTTAATTTAAAACATGTTACAGGAGGCAAGATTGATTTTATGGCACCAACTGCAATTAATTTAACAATTAATGAAGATGGTACTTTTAATGTCCCTACTGCAGATGAAACTTATATTCAGAATAAATCTATAATTGATCTTTATGTAATAAATGTTAATGTTGCAAATACTGCTGGAACTGAAAAATTAGCTACCAATGGTCAAGCTAAATGAGATTCATCAAGTGTTCCTACTTCACAAAATGCTTTTTGAGTACAGATGGTGCCATCTAATACAAGTGGAAAAGCACCAACAACTCCTTATGAACTTGGAGTTGCAGGAGAAAAAGGCTTATATACCACAACTGAGACATGTTGAAAGTTAGAACAAGCATCTTCAACAGCAGAAGGCGGAAAAGTAACAATGACATTATCTGGACAACTAATAAATTTAACAGATGAGCTACATGTAAAATTAGATGAAGCGGACGGTTATACACTTCAAAAATATACATGAAAACTTGGTTCTCATACTACCTAAAATATAGACAAATATTCAAATCAATAACATTAATCTAAAAGGTGGCAATTTTTGTCACCTTTTAATTTTTATATACTTCTTTATTTGGAAATTATGTATCTTTAATTAATTAGATAGTATTGATAAATAAAATTTATTTATATCTTCAAGAATTGTTATGTATAATCTATACATTATAAAAATAATAGGTTAGGAGAAATAATGATGAAAACAATAGTAAAATTAGCAGTCCCAAGAGTTTTAAGATCAGCACGCAAAACAATGTTTTTTACTTCTTTGCCTGTTGTTGCTAGAAGCACAGCTGATCTCATAAAAACAAAAATTCAAAACTGCAATAAAATTTCAAGAATGCAAGAACAGCATCAAGCAGAATTAGCAAAAGTACAAAAAAAATCCACACGACGTGCAGTAATCGCAGGAGCATCTGGGTTGGTTATAGGGTCAGCTATTGGATACGCTTCAAGCGAAGCTAATCGCAGAGCAAAAAACAGGAATAAATAAATTTATTAATTTAAAAAGACGAGGTTATTATGAATTTAGATAAGTGCAATGAAGTAAAAGCCAATTTAATTAGCAAAATTAATAATTGTGATTTGTTAGATAAAATTAAAGAGCAAGAAGTAAAGAAAAATGCAGCAATAGTTGGAACTGCAGGACTTGTTGGTATTCTTGGAGGAATTATTGCAGGGAGACTATCAAGACCAAAGTTTGTTATTGATGAGTCAACAAATCAAGGTAAACTTGCAAAACGCATGTATGAAGAGCATAATCGCAAGCTTGAATCTGTTAAAAGGTCAGGAAAGTTTAAATCTAAACTGGCTTATGGTTGCGGTGTTGTTTGTGGTGGTGCATGTGGCTATTATGTTGGTAAAACTTTATATAACAATTCACAAGAAGATGCTGATTTCGACCTAGATTAATTTTAATTTTCTATTATTTATTATAGGCTCTGCATTTCATGAAAATAATGGAATGTGGAGCTTTAATTTTGGTTTAATATAAAAATGAAATTTATAATTACAGCAGGTGGAACTGCAGGTCACATTAATCCCGCTTTAGCTTTGGCAGAAGAGCTAAAAAGCAGAGGTCATGATGTTGTGTTTGCAGGAACACCAAACAGACTTGAAGCAAAGTTGGTACCTAGTGCTGGGTTTGACTTTAAGTCATTTCAAACTTATGGTTTTAACAGAAAGCACCCATTCTCTCTATTTAAAGCTATTTCATCAATCATAAAGGCTACAAGTCAAGCAAAAACATGAATGGAAGATTATAAGCCTAATGCTGTTGTTGGATTTGGGTGTTATGTATCTCTAGCTATATGTCGAGCAGCATTTAAGTTAAATATTCCTGTCTATATTCATGAACAAAATTCTGTAATGGGAATGGCAAACAAGTATTTATCGAAAAAAGCAGAATGTACCTGTCTTTCATATAATCATGCAAAAACAGGCAATGAAAAGAGAGTTGTTGTTACAGGCAATCCTGTTCGGCGTTCTATATTAAATTTTACTAAAAAAGAAGGACGCGAATATCTAAATGTTCCATATAATTCTACGCTACTTGTTGTATTTGGTGGGAGTTTAGGAGCTAGTTCTATAAATGAAAGTATAATTAATTTTGCGGGTAAATTACTTGAGCAAAATGACCTATATATTGTTCACGTTACAGGAAATAAAGAATATAAAAAATGTTGTGATTTAGTAAAAGAAAAGCATCTGGCATCAGAAAAGTATAAACTAATAGAATATGAAAACCAAATGGGCAAAGTCCTCACTGCTGCTGATTGTGTAATATCAAGAGCCGGAGCTTCTAGTTTAGCAGAAATTCAGGCACTTTGTGTTCCTGCTTTACTTATTCCATACCCAAATGCGACTGAAAACCATCAATATTATAATGCCAAAGAATGAGTTGAAGGAGGCTGTGCTGTTATGTTGGATGATTCTAAGCTCGGCAGTGATGAATTTAAAAAACTAGTTCTTAGATTAACAAGTGATTCTTGCTTTCGAAAAAAATTAAAAGAATGTGCGAAGAAACAAAAAATAAAAGACTCTACATGTTTATTAGCCGATGTTGTAGAGGGGAAATATAATTCTATATAATTATAAAT
>CAVGFB010000119.1:0-4360 GCA_963628375.1 Gorillivita sp. (SeqCode) | reverse complement strand
TTTATAATATTGTCAGAGCTTAAAAAATTAGGGCGCCTTGGATGAGTATATGAAGATATGTCTAAATTTTTAAATAAAGATGCATATATTCCTCACCCTGATGAGTGCTTTAGACATATTAAAAAAATTACATCTTTAAATTCTGTTCAATTAAGTGCAGCTAAAGAGGTGAGTGCATGACGAGAGCATACTGCAATAAAGTTAAATATTCCACGTAGGTGAGTTTTAAGTGACGAGCAGGTAATAGAAGCATGCAAAAAAAACATATCATCAATTGATGAGCTTTTTTTAATTCGTGGTATAAAAGAAAAGGTTTCAATTTCACACGCTAGAGAAATTGTTAAATGTATAAATTATGGTTATTCAATAGATAAGGATAAAAGACCAGTATTAGATGACAATAATTCTTACTTTAATGCACAAGATAATTCAGATTGTGATTTTGATAGTGTAATTGAGCTTTTAAACTCACTTGTTAAATTAAAGTCTCATGAGCATAATATAGCCCCGCAAATTTTGACTAACAATTCTGACTTAAAGCTAATTGCTCATAATGTTAAAGACAATATTGAAACACTTAAAGGATGACGTTATAAGATTTTAGGAAAAGACTTATGCAGGCTTGTTGATGGAAAAATTTCTCTTTATATAGATAATTCTAAGTTAAAGATTAAAAATTTATAATGTAAAAATAGATTCAAATGTCAAATATGTATACAAACAAAAATTCAATTGCTTATGGTGTATCTAAGGTAAAACTAGATCAAAATAAATCTGATTCTATTAGTGTTTCAGATGCTCTTAATATAGCAAAAACTGGACTTGAAACTATCAAAGTTAAAATTATAGGCGAGGTATCTCAAGTAAGCATAAAGCCAGGATATAAGGCAATATATTTTACAATTAAAGATAAAAAATCCGCTCTACCTTGTCTTATGTGAAAGTACAGATACGAGAAGTGTGGATTTGATATCCAATTGGGTCAGTTAGTTGAAGTTATAGGCAGGTTTAGTGTATATACAGCTAAAGGCAGAATGAACTTTGACTGTGATCAAATATGCCCTGCAGGGGAGGGCCTTTTACGCTTAAAAATTGCTAATTTAGCTAAAAAGTTAGAGGCTCAGGGCTACACCTCAAGTTCTATAAAAAAAGAAATACCTAAATTACCTGAAAAAATTGGCATTGTAACATCTCCTAGGGGAGCTGTAATTCATGATGTATTGCGTACTTTAAAACGCAGAATGCCAACGTGTCATGTTTATTTTGCAGGGTGCGTTTTGGAAGGTAAGGACGCACACAAACAAATATCAAATGCAATTAGTCTTTTAGATAAAAAAGAGTTAGATGTAATTTTAGTTTGTAGAGGAGGGGGGTCTTTTGAAGATTTGCTCCCTTTTAATGATGAGTCTGTTGCAATGTCTATAGTAAATTGTAAAACACCTGTTGTAACTGGTATTGGTCATGAAGTTGATACGACTATATCTGATTTAGTTAGTGATTTACGTGCAAGTACCCCAACATCTGCAGCTGAAAGTGTAAGTATTGATTTAAATTTAACATTAACTAATTATTCTAAAAGATTACAAAATTTTAAAAATAGTATTAAAGATAGGCTAAATTATATAGATACAATTTTAAAAAACTATTTAAGAAGACCTATATTTGCAGACAAACACGTATTGTTTAATGATTATTATCAAACAATTGACTTTAATAAAACAAAATTATCTCAAATAAATTCTGTAATGTTTAATAACTATAGAAATAAATTAGGAGTTTTAGCTGCTAAACTTGAAGAAAAGTCTCCATTAAAAATTTTATCTCAGGGCTATTGCTTAGTAGAAAGTGATAAGGGTAGGTTAATTCGTTCTATAAAAGATGTAAATAAAAATGAAAATGTAAAAATTACACTGCATGATGGACAACTAAGGGCAGTTATTGATAAAATATTGTAAGAGCTAAAAACTTTTCTATTTTATATGACACAAAAAAGGAGTTGTATGAATAAAAATATAGACGATATGTCATTTCAGGAAGCTTTAAGCGAGCTTGAAAGCACAATTAATATTTTAGAGAGCAATACTCTTGAGTTAGAAGAGAGTTTGGATAAGTATAAATATGGAATTGAACTTATGTCTAAGTGTAAAAAACGTCTTGATAATGCTCAAATTCAAGTAGATGAACTTTTAGGCAAAATTGAGGCTGATGACATTAGTGATGATGTAAGGGATACAACTATTTCATAATTTATTAAGTAATACATTTTTTTGAAGAGAGGATATTTATGCAAACAAGTAGCTTTGATGCAAACTTAAAATTAAGCAATATGGCTTATAAGCAAATTGATGAAGATCCAAAATCAATTTGTATGTTAACAGGGGATAGACCCACAGGAAGGCTTCATATAGGGCATTATTTTGGCAGTATTAAAAATAGAGTTAACTTGCAAAACAAAGGGATAAAAACATTTATTGTTATTGCAGATTATCAAGTTATAACAGATAGAGATACAACTGATAATATCCAAGATAATGTATATAACATGGTTGCTGATTATATTGCATGTGGAATTGATCCTGAAAAAACTACTATTTTTACTCATAGTGCAGTTTCTGAGCTAAACCAATTAATGTTGCCTTTTTTAAGCCTTGTTTCACAATCTGAGCTTTTGCGCAATCCTACTGTAAAGGCAGAGATGGAAGCTAGTGGTCATGAGCTTACTGGTCTTTTGCTTACATATCCAGTGCACCAAGCTTGTGATATTTTATTTTGCAATAGTAATGTTGTACCTGTCGGAAAAGATCAGCTTCCTCACATTGAGCTTACACGTTTAATTGCAAGACGTTTTAATAATAGATTTGGACATATTTTCACAGAACCTGTAGGGTTACTATCAGAAGCAATTATTGTTCCAGGTCTTGATGGTAGAAAAATGTCTAAAAGTTATGGTAATGCAATATCTTTGTCCATGAGTGAAGATGAAACTTCTCGTCTTATCAAAAAGAGTAAAACTGACAGCATTCGTGAAGTTACATTTGATCCTGAAAACAGGCCTGGTGTTTCTGCTTTGTTAACTACAATGTCTCTTGTAACTGGTAGAAGTGAGGAAGATATTGCCTCAGAAGTCGGCATGGATGGATGTGGCAAGTTAAAACCTTTAGTTGCAGAAGCTGTTAATTCTTATTTACATGATATTAGAAAAGTGAGGTCTGAGCTTATAAAAGATAAGTCATATATTCAAAGTATATTAAATAAAGGAAATAAAACTGCTTGTGAAATTGCTAATAATACTTTAACTAAAGTTAAACAAGCGATGAATATGGTCTACTAAAAGAGTATGAAAAAATCTACTAAAAACAAAATCGCAAATATAAGTTTAATAATATCTATTATTGCATTTGTACTTGCTTTAATTTGTGGATCTATCTTGTTATATGAAAAGTTTACTCAAGAAAATAATCAAACAGAAACCTCACAAAATGAGTAAAACAATTAAACATATATTTAATTTACACAATTAAAAATATTTAAGATATAATTTTTTAAATTTATTCGTTATTGAGACTAAAGGAGTTATATGGTAAAAATTAGATTAAGCAGACATGGATCAAAGAAACGTCCATACTATAGGGTTGTTGTTGCTGATTCACGTCGTAGCAGGGACGGTAAATTTATAGAAGAGGTAGGAAGATACAATCCATGTGTTGAGCCTGTTTTTGTAAAACTTGACACACAAAAAATCGAGACTTGAATTAAAAATGGAGCTCAACCTACAAAAACAGTTGCTGATCTCATTAAAAAAAATAAATAATTTTAAAGAAAGGTTAAAGGTTAATTATGGAACTTAAAAATGCATTAGAAGAATTATTAAAATCATGTGTTAAGGCTTTAGTTGATAACGAAGAAGCTGTTGACATTAAAATTACAGATAAATCAGATCAAGAAAATCAAACTTGTGTTGCTGCTGAGATTAATGTTGATGCAGAAGATGTTGGTAAAGTTGTAGGTAGACGCGGTCGTACAATTAAGTCTATTAGAACTCTAGGTAGAGCATTAGGTGCTAAGCACGATGCACGTGTTGAAGTTGAAATATATGAAGAAGGAAGAGTTAGACCAACCAATTAATTTTTTAAATTTAACTCTTGTAGATAATTATTTAAATTTATGTATCAACCATGAATTAAATTTGCAAGAATTCATAAATTAAACAAAAATAAAGACTTTGTAGTTAAACTTACTGCAGAGTCTTTATTTTTTAATATTGACATAAAAAAAATTAAAAATAAGAAAATTAATTTAATTCCACCAATTCTTGATTTTAGAAGAGAATTTTTAATAGAAAATGTAGTAGATATAACTG
>CAVGFB010000118.1:0-5433 GCA_963628375.1 Gorillivita sp. (SeqCode) | reverse complement strand
ATACATTTCAATCTGAAACATCAGGAACAGTCTTTAACGCGGTTGACTTGTACCCAAAACCATTAAACATAAATTGCATATCTGTAACACTGGTTGTAGTTCATGCAGACACATTAGGAACAACACTTAATACAGTTGAGCTTTCACCATAAACACAAAACATTTCACTTAAATTTGTAACACTTGACGTACTAGAAGGTGAAGTATTCCATTTTGAAACATCAGGGACGGTATTTAATTTAGTAGAATAGCGTCCATAATATGCAAACATACTTGACATATCTGTAACTTTAGTTGTGTTTCAGTTTGACACGTCTGGTACATTGTTTAATTCGTTAGACAAAAGGCCATAACAATAAAACATATTTGACAGATTTGTGACACTTGAAGTACTTGAAGAACCAGTGTTTCATTTTGAAACATTAGGTACTGCATTTAACGTTGAAGAATTACGCCCGTAAAATCTAAACATGCTTGACATATCTGTAACTTTAGATGTATCTCATTCAGAAACATTTGGTACGACATTTAATACAGTAGACGAATAGGCGTATCCATAAAACATTTTTGACAGATTTGTAACACTTGATGTTTTTGAAGGCAAAGTAGCCCATTTTGAAACATCAGGAACAGCATTAAGGTCTGTTGAATACCATCCATAATGATCAAACATAGCAGACATGTCTGTAACATTGGACGTTTTTCAATTTGATACATTAGGAACTTTAGTCAATTTTTTTGAAGCTTGACCATAAGTAGAAAATACTTGTGACATATTTGTGACATTAGTTGTATCTCAACTTGATACATCTGGTACTTGGTTTAATGAATTATCAACACCACCAGCATATGCATAAAACAAGCCAGACATGTTTTTAACATTAGTAGTAGTTCAGCTTGCTACGTTAGGCACTGTGTTTAATAAAGGAGATTTGAAGCCATAGCCACTAAACATATAAGACATATCTGTAACGCTAGAAGTAACTCATTTTGATACATCTGGAACTATACTTAATGTAGTAGATTGAAGGCCATAGCAATCAAAAATATCTGACATATTTTCCACACTAGTTGTTTTTCAACTTGACACGTTTGGAACCTGATTTAAACTAGTTGAACTACCACCATAATCGGCAAACAAGCTCAACATCGTTGTTACTTTGGATGTATTTCAGTCTGTTACATCTGGAACTTTATTAAAATCTGTAACATCATAAGCAAAAGCATTAAACATGGATGTCATATCTGTAACATTAGATGTATCTATGTTCTCAAAACCTTCTATATCTGTTACTTTTTTAAAATTAGAGAACATATAAGACGTACTTGTAAGTCCACTGTAGTTTTTAAAGCTGGAATCTATTGTTACTTTTGTGATGTCACCTCTAACACTATTTCACCCTCATGAATCCTCCGCAGTGGCATCTTTAGGAATATCATATGTTGTAGAACCGTGTGTCTCTTTTTCTGTGTCGTATTTCAACACTAGAGTAGAACCCTCCAAATATGCGTAGGCTTGAGGTGGGGTTTTATCATAATAAGTCATAGCTTCTTCTCTTGCTTCTGTACCCATACCACAAGATGGATATTCCTTAGCATTTTCATCGTATCAAGTTGCATTAAGTGTGCCATTACTATTAGTTAAACCAGCACCAGAATCATTTTGAGATAAATTTAGATTAAAATCAACTCCCAATTTAACCGATTCAAGTTTAACTTCTAGCAGAAAACCTTCGCAATTTTCAACTTTTTTTGTATTAAAACTAGATAGATCTAAAGTAGAAAATACAGGAGTTTCCTTTCCTTGGTGCTCAGCATAATGATAAAACATCAATCAAAGATTAGTAACATTTGATGTATTTCAAGTAGACATATTAGGCAATGTGGATATATCTGCAGATCCATAGAAGGTAAACATCTGAGTCATGTTTGTGACATTAGACGTATTTAAATATTCATAACCCTCATGTAAACCTACACTTTGAAAATCATAAAACATATAAGCCGTGCTTGTAAGTCCACTGAAATTTTTAAAACTTTCGTTTATTTTAACTTTTGTAAATGATGTTCTATCATTATTCCATGGTCAATCATTTTGTTCAGTGGCAGCAGTAGGAAGGTTGTCGTAAACAGTCTGTTGTTTTTCTGTATGCGATGCTTTATCCGTGTCATATGTTAACACTAAAGTAGTACCATCTAAATATCCGTAAGCTTCAGGTATTGGTCAGACTGAAGGAGGTATTACACCTGAAGCGCCATCATTAAATCCTTCATGAGTACAATCAGACTTGACATTTCATTTAGAACAATCAAGAGTGAGATTTTCACATCCGTTGAACATATAGTTCATATTAGTCGTATTTGTAAAATCTAAATTTAAGCTAAGACTTTCAATACTGCTACATCCATTAAACATGTATGACATATTTGTTACATTTGATGTATTTAGAAATTCAAGTCCATCAGTTTCTGTCAGTGATGTAAAAGAATCAAACATATAAGACGTACTTTTAAGCCCTTTGAAATTTTTAAAATTGGTATTTATTGTAATTGCTGTAACATCACCACTTACAGCATTTCACCCTCAATCACTAGCTTTTGCAGCATTAGTAGGAATTGTATAAACAGGCTCATGTTCTCCCTTATTTTTATCGTAAGCTAACACAAGAGTTGTGCCAACCATGTAAGCATAAGCCTCACCTGTAGGGTCAGCATCATAATAAGTTATTACATCGGTTCTTGTAGTAGGCATCGAGCATTTTTCATATGCTTTACCATCTTTATCGTATCATGTTGCATCGCCCTGACCACTGCTGTTTGTTAAATTGACACCTGAAGATGTTAAGTTCAAATTAAAATTAGTACCAAGAGTAACTTCATTAAGCTTGACACCCTCCAACATATTTTGAGAATTTTCTACCTTAGTTGTATCAAAATTTGTTAAGTCAAGAGATGAAATTGTGCTCTTGCTTCCATAATTGGCAAACATAGATGAAACATCTTTAACATTGGTTGTTGTTCATTTAGATACATCAGGAGCAGAAGTTAAACCAGTGGACGAATATCCATAGCTATTAAACATGTTAGACATGTCTGTAACGTTAGTTGTGTTTCAGTTTGTCACTTCAGGAGTTTTTTCTAGTGCAGTGGACGAGTAACCATACCCATTAAACAAACTAGACATGTTTGTAACGCTAGATGTATCTCAATTAGATACATCAGGAACCTCGTTTAATTTAGTGGACGAGTACCCGTACCCTGCAAACATTTTCGACATGTCTGTAACGTTTGAAATGCTGGATGGAGAAGTATTTCATTTTGACACATCAGGAACAGAATTAAGCTCAGTAGATGAATACCCATAATTACTAAACATTTCAGACATGCTCGTCACATTAGAGGTGTTTCAACTTGATACATCGGGTACTGAATTTAAAGACGTGGAGGTTGCACCATAATTAATAAACATATATGCCATATCTGTAACGTTGGAGGTGTCTCAATCAGATACATCGGGAACTTTATTTAATTCAGTTGATGAGTATCCATAACCATCAAACATATGAGACATGTCAGTAATATTAGAGGTACTTGATGGAGAAGTATTTCATTTTGATACATCAGGAACTTCGTTTAATTTAGTAGATGAATACCCGTACCCTGCAAACATTTCAGTCATGCTTGTTACGTTAGATACGTTTCAGTTTGATACATCAGGAACTTTACTTAATTCAGTTGACGAATAACCGTAACCGTCAAACATGTGAGACATATCTTTAACATTAGATGTATCTCAACCAGATACATCAGGAACAGCGTCTAATGTAGTAGATGAATAACCATAACCATTAAACATATTAGACATGTCTTCAAAAGTAGAAGTGTCTCAATGTGATACATCTGGAAATGCATTAAGAACTTCAGATGAGGTTCCGTATCCTGCAAACATTTCAGTCATATTTTTTACACTAGATGTATTTCAATTTGTAATATCAGGAGCTTTTGTTAGAGATTTTGAAGATGCTCCGTAATTTATAAACGCATAAGACATATCTTCGACACTTGAGGTATCTCAATTTGCTACATCAGGAACTTCGTTTAATACGGTAGAAGAATATCCATAGCCATCAAACATATTGGATATGTTTTTAACACTTGAAGTGCTAGAAGGAGAAACATTTCATTTTGAAACATCTGGAACTGCATTTAGAACTTCAGAAGAAGATCCGTACCCTCCAAACATTTGTGACATATTTGTAACGTTAGAAGTATTTCAATTTGATACATTTGGAACTGCGGTTAATGAAGTAGACGAAGAACCATATCCTTCAAACATTTGAGATATGTCTGTAACGCTAGATGTGTCTCAGTTTGATACATCAGGAACTTCCGTTAATGAGGTTGATGTGTGTCCATAATTTCCAAACATTTGTGAAATATCTGTAACATTAAAAGTATTTCAGCCTGACACATTAGGCACTTGATTTAATGAGGTAGACGAATACCCATAATCTCCAAACATTTGAGATATATCTGTAACGCTAGATGTGTCTCAGTTAGATACATCAGGAACTGTGTTTAAGTTTGTAGAAGTTCGACCATACCCACCAAATATTTGGGATATATCTGTAACATTAGATGTATTTCAGCTTGATACGTCTGGAACAGAATTTAAAGAAGTTGAGGAATATCCATATCCATCAAACATTTCTGTCATGTTAGCCACTTTTGATGTATCTCAGTTTGACACATTAGGAACAGCATTTAAGTTTGTAGAGCTATACCCATAACCGTCAAACATATGAGCCATATCTGTAACATTGGATGTGTTTCATGATGATACGTCCGGAACTGAATTTAGAGTAGTTGAAGATTTTCCAAAACTATTAAACATGTTAGACATATTTGTTACATTGGATGTGTTTAAATATTCAAAACCTTGTTGTTCTGAGACGTTTTCAAAATTTGAGAACATATAAGACGTATTTGTAAGCCCACTATAATCTTTAAAGCTAGCATCTATTGTAACTTTTATAAATGATGATCTTTCACTATTTCAAGGCCATGATCCTTCCCCTTCAACTGATGAAGGCATTGCATATACGGTTTGACCTGCAGCAATGTGACTAGCTTTTTTATTGTCATAGGCAAATACAAGAACTGTTTTTCCATCTTTAGTTATCTCTTTGTATGCATATGCTTCAACAATTGAAACTGGTTGTTCTTTATTAAAACTAACACTAAAAAATCCATCTACCTCAATTTTACCTTGTTTTTCTTTTACCTTCTCAATTGCATAATCTGGCATAGAATTACAATTAAGCTTTCCTTCATATGAGGAATTGCCTGATATTTTAGTCCCTGTTAGATTTGGAAAAAGCGCTGAGTACTCACTATCACAAGTAATATTTTCAATATTGATTGTATCTTGTG
>CAVGFB010000117.1:0-9807 GCA_963628375.1 Gorillivita sp. (SeqCode) | reverse complement strand
ATATTATAAAATATACCTTATAAAGGTAAGTTACATCATCTTTTGCATAATTTAGCTGGTGTGTACTTAAAGGACGAGCTGATCAATCACTATATGAATCCGATTTTTTTAATTTAATTCCTAAGTAAGTATGAATTAGATTTGCATAACTTATTTGGTGAGTTGATCCTAAAAAAGATGCTGCTGTCTGTGTGTCAAATATAGGATATGGCAATACACCTGTCTTGTTATATAAAATTTCAATATCCTGCCTTGGTGCATGAAATATCTTAACAATGTTTTTGTTTTCTAAAATACGAGAAATTGAGGATATGTTTACTGTAAAGGGATCAACTATTCTATATTCATCTTTAGTACATAACTGTAAAAGACATAGTTTTGGAAAGTAAGTTTTTTCTCTGATAAATTCTGTATCAATTGCAACAGCATCTTGTTGCAACATATAATCAAGGAACTGGTCAAACGCGTTTTGTTTATTGATATAAAAATTATTGTTCATAAGTGTATGTTACATTTTGTATTAATTAGATTATATACTTTTTATAATGTTTGTTAGAATTCAATATATGCAATTTAATAAAATCAATTCAATTAATACTGTAAAAAATAAACTTAAAAATCTCTCTTCTAATAAAAAAATCTGCGACATTACAGATAAGATTATCTATGAGGAAAATCATATTAAAAAAGAAACGAAAGGCAACGTAACACATTTAACTTCAAGCAGTCTAAATAGAGGTAAATTTAATGTATTCGAAAACAAAAAGACTAGAAATATTGTATTTATTTCTTTGATAATTGCATCTTTATTTGTAATAATTTTATTGTTATCTATATTTGGTTTTAGATATCAAGATAAAGAAAAAATCAAATTTAACCTGGGTCAAGATATTGACTATAAAATTCCAAAACTGGAGGCTTTTTTAAACTTAACAAAACAACAAACTGAGATAAAGTTTAACGAGCTTAGTTTAAATTATATTCAATTATCTGAGATAGAAGAAAATTCAAGCTACTATAATTTATTTAAAATCCCTGATGGATGTACGACAGACCAAGCATTGCTAGCTTTTAATAAGGGAATTGAAAATATAACTGACACAGACGCATCACTAATGTTTAACGGGGGTTGAGCTTTTAGTGCAGATTATAATAAAAATAGCTGAGTTAGAATTAAATATACTGACTTTAAAAGTACAAATGAAATAGAAGCTATAGACAAAGCCATTTTAAACGAGGATTTCAAAGAAGTATACACTGACGCTGAAGACGTGGACGATATGGGAAATACTTACAAAACAGGTACTGCAAAATATAATGGAAGCACTATAGGATGGCGTGTATCAGCTCTGCCCTTATCTTCAGTGTATAACTTTAAGTTTGAAAAAGAGGCAATATATGTAGGAATAAGAATAGAGATTAGGTAAAATATCTCTAAATCAAGTGTAGATATATTCCAAAGAATTGCAAAATTACACCTAAAACAACAAAAATATGAAATATAGCATGAGCGTATTTTTTGTTAGTTTTTTTACCGATAATATAGATAATTGCACCTAAAGTAAAAGAAACTCCACCAAATAAAACTCACATAAAGCCAGCTATTGTCATAGATTGTAGAGTTGGAATAAAGGCAATGATAATGCATCATCCCATAATCAAATAACATGCAAAAGAGAGCTTAAAGTACTTTTTTATATCGATTGCAGTAAAAACACAGGCAACAATAGCAGTAATTCACTGTATAAAAAATAAAGCTCACCCAAGAATTGGATTTATCTTAATAACACCTAACAACAAAATTGGTGTATATGTTCCAGCAATGCAGAAATATATATCACAGTGATCAATAACTTGCATAACACGTTTGCCTAAAGAAGGCAAAAGCCCATGATATATACTTGACATAGTAAACATAATAAACACAAAAGCACCGTATATAGAACAAGTGGCAACACCTAGGGCGTTTCCTTTTTGAGCTGCTTTTACAATGCACATTACAGTGATAGTTACAGCTAAAATACTGCCTATTATGTGAGTTACCATATTAAAGATCTCCTCACTCCTTGTATAGTTGGGCATAATTCTATATTTAAGAGGAGTTCTCTTTTTTTTACTCTTGACTTTAATATTGCTTGTAGGTCTAGTTATTTCCATATTGTGTTTAAATTAAATAATAAGCCTAATCAGGTATACAAAATAGCATTCTATTGTATGAAGGAACTGGCCAATAATTACGAGCTGTAAGCTTTTCAGCTCCATCAACGCTGTTTCTTAAATCATTCATAGCTGGTATAAGCTTATTAGCATTAAACGCGGATTTTTCATATCTATCTAGAGGGTGAGATTCTGCCTTTAACTTTTTTAAAGTTTCAAGATTTTTAAATATTTCATCTACTTTAGCAGATAAGTCCTTAAGAAGATTTTTTAGATTATCTGTATTTACCTCTACATTGGATGCATTTAAATTAGCAAGGTTAGATGCAATATCGCTCATATATTTATTGATTGCAGGAATAAACAATCTAGTTGTCATGCGAGTCATAACATTAAATTCAATGTTTATTGCTTTGTTGTAATTATCAGTATAAACAACCCTTCTGCTGTCTAGTTCTTCTTTGTATAGAACGTGAAAATGTTCAAACAAATCTATTGTTTTTTTTCCTGTTCAAAAATCCAGCGCCTGAGGAGTATTTAAAATATTATTGATACCTCTTCTTTTAGACTCATCAATTCATGACTGTTTATAACCATTTCCGTTAAAAATAATTCGACTGTGATTTTTAAAATTCTTGCATGTTATTTTATAAATTGAATTTTCTTCTTTACTGTTGTTGTAATCTTCTACAAATTTATAAAGTGAATCACAAACTATAGTATTAAGTACTGTAATACAATCAGAGAGATTATCTGAGGATCCTGGCATTCTAAATTCAAATTTATTCCCAGTAAAAGCAAATGGACTTGTTCTGTTTCTGTCAGAAATATCTTTTTTGATTTTAGGAACATATTCAGTACCTAAGTTAACATCATCTTTTAGTGTTTGAGAACTATGTTTCTTGTCGCAATAAGCTTTTATACAATCATAAATTTCTTCCCCTAAAAAACAAGAGAATATAGACGGAGGAGCCTCATGCCCTCCAAGCCTGCAATCATTACTTGAACTTGATGCAGTCATTCTTACAAGCTCATAATACTTATCAAGAGATCTTATTACACAAGATATAAAAGCCATAAATAGCTTATTTTTACTTGGATCTGAACCTGGATCAAGTAAGTTAGTATTGTCTGCATTAATTGATCAATTACAATGTTTGCCAGATCCATTTATACCCTTAAATGGCTTTTCATGAAAAATACAAGTAAGTCCATGCTTTTGAGAGATATTATCAAGCAAGTCCATTAAAACAAGGTTTTCATCCACTGCCCTATTAGCTTTGTTAAAAATAGGAGCTAACTCAAATTGGCATGGTGCAACTTCATTGTGCTTTGTGTGTATTGCAATACCTAACTTTCAAGCTTCATCTTCTACCTCATCTAACACAGACTTAATCTTTGGATGCATACTGCCAAAATAGTGATCTTCCATCTCTTGACCTTTACTTGGACTATCACCAAATAAAGTTCTATCAGACATAATAAGATCTTCTCTTGTATCTACATACTTACTAGGAAGCAAAAAAAACTCTTGTTCAGCACCAATATTTATTGAAATATCATTAGGTTCTAAATCAAAAATTTTTAAAAATTTTAACATCTCTTTTCTTAAGGAGTCAATAGATCTAAGTAGTGGAGTTTTTTTATCTAGTGCATGACCTGTATAACTACAAAAAGCAGTTGGAATATATAGGCATCTATCCTTAATAAATGCATTTGAAGAAATATCTCACGCAGTATAACCACGAGCTTCACTAATTACACGTAGGCCACCATTTGGAAAGCTAGAAGCATCGGACTCGCCCTTAATTAAGTCCTTACCAGAAAACTTAAATATGGCCTCACCTCCACTGCCTTTAGGAACTAAAAAGCTATTGTGTTTTTCAGATGTAGCACCATTTAAAGGGCTAAACCAGTGAGTAAAGTGACTCGCACCATTTTCAATTGCTCAATTTTTAAGCTCTTTTGCAAATACATCAGCTACATCTAAGCTTAATTTCCCACCATGAACTCTTATGTTTTTAATTTGTCTGTAAACGTCACAAGGGAGAATACGCTTCATAGTTTCTTCATCAAAAACACGAGATGAATATATTCTTGTTGTTTTATGATTCATATTTTTTCTAAGTCCTATATAGATTACCTAACAAAGTTTGTACAAGCAAAAGTCTCTTTATGAGGGAGTCCAAACTTATCCTTTCCTAATTTTATACTCTTCATTAAAAATACCATATTGCGAGCTAGAGTCCTCATTTGTTGCATTCCCTCATGATCTTGAATGCCCTCGCCTGTTTTAGCACCATGAAGCCCGTTTCAATACTGCCCTGAAGCAATTGGCATACCACTTATAGTAAAGTATTTATTTAACTGGTCAAATGTTGTTGTAATACCCCCACGTCTGGCAACTGCAAGTGCAGCTCCTACCTTCATAGTAAGATCCTCACTATTTGAATAAAAAAGCCTATCACAAAAAGAAACTAAAGACCCATTTGCAGATGCATAATAAACAGGGCTTGCAATTATAAGCCCATCACACTCTTTAAGCTTTTCATTTGTTGTATTGACCTCATCATCGATAACACACTTGCTGTTTTTATAACAATAATGACATGCCTTGCACCCTGAAACTCCCATCTTCCCTACTGGAATAATTTCAGATTCAACATTTTCTGAATCAAAAATTTTTACAATTTCGCTGATTGCTAGGTGTGTATTACCATTGGCTCTAGGGCTTCCATTTAAAATTAAAACCTTCATATAAACTCCTAAATTTTTTTAAGAAATTTTTTAAACATTTTACAGTAAAAGTAATTTAGAAATTTATTAAATAATTACAGAAATATAATTTTTAAATGTTAATATATCGTATGTGCGGACGTGGCTCAGTTGGTAGAGCACAACCTTGCCAAGGTTGGGGTCGCGGGTTCGAACCCCGTCGTCCGCTCCATTTTTTTATGGCGACATGGCCAAGTGGTAAGGCAGAGGCCTGCAAAGCCTTTATCTCCGGTTCAAATCCGGATGTCGCCTCCAAATTTAAATCTCCTAAATCTTATATAAAACCCCATATTTACAAGTAAAATAACTATGTTTAAACACTAATCTTAAGGAGGAATTTTGAAATTGGAATTTGACAAAAAATTAGGGTTTGGTTGTATGAGATTTAAGAACAAGTCTGATTTTTCTTATATTTCAAGTATGTTTGATAAGTTTATCGATGCTGGTTACACGTATTTTGACACAGCAAGAGTATATTTGGAAGGTACAAGTGAGAAAATAATAAAGAAATGTTTAACATCCAGATTTGATAGAGATAAATATATTCTAGCTGATAAATTATCTAGTTCTTGTTTTAAAAATGAAGATGAAATAGATGACCTATTTTCTAATCAGCTAAAGGATACAGGTGTAGAATATTTTGATTTTTATCTAATGCATGCTCAAGAAAAATCAACTTATAAAAAGTATATGAAAACTAATGCCTACAGTCATGCTCTAGAATTTAAAAAGCAAGGACGAATTAAACATTTTGGGATTTCTTTTCATGATACACCAGCAATGTTGACAAAAATTTTAAGTGAATGACCACAAATTGAGTTTGTTCAAATTCAGCTAAATTATCTTGATATGTATGACAATGCTATAAATTCAGCTAAGTTATTAGAGATTTGTAAAGATTATAAAAAACCTGTAATCGTAATGGAACCTACAAAGGGAGGAAGCTTAACTAACTTGCCTGATGATTATAAAAATTTAATTAAAAAAAAGGGTCAAACTCTCGCTAACCTAGCTTTTAGATACGCTGCTAATCAAAAGGGTGTATTTATGGTTCTTAGTGGGATGAATGATATAACTCAGGTAAAAGAAAACATTGAAACGTTTAATAATTTATCTTTGCTAGATGATGATGAAATTACATCTATTAAAAATATGGTTGATAAGTTAAATAATGCAGGTCAGATAAAATGCACTGGGTGTAGGTATTGTGTTGATGGGTGTCCAAAGCACATTAATATTCCTGAGATATTTTCTTGTTTTAACAAAAAAAAGATGTTTAATAATTGAAACCAAAACTTCTACTATGGTGTAGTGCATACTTCCCGTGGACGCCGTGCTAAAGACTGCATTAAATGTGGCAGGTGCGAAAAGTCCTGCCCACAACACTTAAAAATAAGGCATCACTTACAACAATGTTCTGAGATTTTCGATAAAGACCTAGGAAAACATTAAATAACAAACCTAAAATTTAATTTAAAAAAAATAAAAAAATACAATAAAAGTATTAAAATTAACATAGATAACATTTAGTTAAAGGAGGTTTAATGTTATTTAATATTTATGGTTCAACTGCAGGGTATCAGTTGGAAGGCTGGTTGATGGTATTTACTGGTCTTGTTCTTGCAAATGAATTTGCAAGGCGAACAAAAATAGGTGGAATTGTTAGTTTTATAGCTTTACCTTTAGGTCTTACTGCGTACTTTATTGCAATATATATCAGCGCAGCTGCAGGGCAAAGTTGAGCGTTAAATAATGACACTTATGTTCATATGAACAGCTGGTTTCATTATGCAAAACTCTATGCAGCAACAATAGGTTGCGTTGGCTTTATGATTCTAAAGTACAAATGAGGTAGACTTGGCAAAGTTAAGTGATTTAAATGCTTCCCTTTTATAATTGTTGCGATTAATATTTTAATTGCTGTTGTTAGTGATTTTGAATCAGCAATTAAGGGATTTAACCAATCAGGAAACTTTGGTGGTGGTTGATGAAAGTCCTCTGAGGGAGTATGATTATATGGTGGCTGATGAAATGTTGCAAACGGACTAGCTGGAATTGTGAATATCTTCTGCATGACAGGATGATTTGGAATTTATTCTAGCAAAAAACGTAAAGACATGTTATGACCTGACATGACTATACATTTTATTTTAGCTTATGATGTGTGAAACTTCCAGTATACTTACCTAAACTTACCTACACACTCATGATATTGTGGATTGGCACTTCTTTTGGCACCTACTTTTGCAAATGCTCTTTGAAACAAAGGTGGATGAATTCAAAACCGTGCAAATACATTAGCTCTATGATGTATGTTTGCTCAAGTGTTCCCACTATTCCAAGATAATAGTAAATTCTCTACTGTAACTAGCGTATATGGAGCAGGAAACGGAATTGAGGTTGCTACAGGAGCTACCATGCCATTAACTGCAAGTCCATTTATGCAAGGCTTTATATCTATTCTATCAATCGGTATAAATGTTGTTGTATTTGGTCTTATCACAAAGCGTGCAATTGCTTTGAAGAAAAACCCATACACTCAAGAGATCTGAACAGATAGTAAAGATTATAAAGAGGCAATGGAAAGAGCAGAATAATACCCTAATCTTTATAAACAAACAATTCACCAAAAAAATAAGGCGTGTATTTAATACATGCCTTATTTTTTTATTGCTTTATATTATTAATTTTAATTATTGAAGAGCAGCTCTCACATGACCATCTGCCTCTTCAATACGCATCTTTGCTTGGTCTGCACTACAATTTAAGAGAATTGACACAATAGCTACCTTTGGATTAAAATTACACTCTTTTAGTTTGTTATATGCTGTGTCAGAATCTACTCCTGTTGCTTGAACAACAATATTGCAAGCTCTAACTTCTAGCTTCTTATTTGTAGGCTTTACATCAACCATTAAGTTTTGATACACTTTGCCTATTTTTATCATTGATGTTGTTGTTATCATATTACAAATCATCTTTTGAGATGTTCCGCTTTTAAGTCTAGTGGAACCTGTTACTACCTCAGGTCCTGGATTAGGAGCAATTTCAATATCTACACAACCTGCTAGCTCAGAGTCTTTACTGCAAACAATACATGCTGTGGTGCACCCTAGTTCCCTTGCATACTTTACTCCCCCAATACAGTAAGGAGTTCTGCCACTAGCAGCTAGAGCTACTACAACATCTCCTTTGCTTAAATTTATAGCTTTAAGGTCTGCTACGCCTTCACTCTCGACATCTTCTGTATGCTCAACAGCGTTTCTTAAAGCATAATCCCCTCCAGCAATAAGCCCTACTACCATATTTTTATCTACTCCAAAAGTAGGAGGACACTCAGAAGCGTCCAACACTCCTAATCTACCAGAAGTTCCAGCTCCCATGTAAATTAGTCTATGATTTGACTTAAAAGCTTCAACAACACTATCTACTACCTCACAAATTTTAGGTAACACTTTTGATATGCTCAAAGGGATAATAGCATCCTCTTCATTCATGGTTTTTAAGATATCGTATGTTGACATTGAATCTATATTGTAAGTTTTAGGGTTTCTTTGTTCTGTATCAAGATTAATAATAGAATTACTAAATTTAGAATTAGCCATAACCGTCCTTTACATTTTTTTATACATTTAAATATTATTATATTATAATTAATCAGTATTGCAAAAACTCAAGCAATAAAACTTTAATTAAACTTAAAAAAGGAGAAGAAAATGGAAAAGTCAGATTTTGCAGAAGTCTTGATAAAAAAGCTCGGTGGTGTCCAAAACATCAAAACTGTTGAGAATTGTATGACAAGACTTAGGATTGAAGTTATAAATTCAGACAATATTAAAACTAGTGATATTAAATCTGTTGATGGAGTTATACATGTTGTTAAGAGTGGTAACGAAATACAGGTTGTACTAGGACCAGGTAAAGCTCAAAAAATGTCTCAAGAAGTTAACAAGTATTTAAAGAATAATAAAAAAGAAGTTGACAATAAATCAAATGAAGATAAATCCAACACCTCTACAGAAAAGACTTCTGAAGAACAAGACGTAAAATTAAGTCAAAAAATTAAAAGTAAATTGCTAAACAAAGAAATTATCTATAAAATTTCAAAAATCTTTGTTCCCCTTGTTCCTGGTCTTATAGGATGTGGTATCTTAAAAGGATTAGGTCAGCTACTACTTGCATTAATGAATTCACAAGTTATTCCAACTAATGTGGCAACTCAATTCATTCAAGTTTTATTCTCTACCTCTGGTACTGCATGTATGAGCTTTATTACTGTTTTTGTAGGAATTAATTGTGCAAAGGTTTGAAAATGCTCCACAATTTTAGGTGGAATTATTGGTGCTTTAGTTATGATGCAAGATATAACTAATGTAGCTAAACAACTCCAAGCTGTATCTGATCTTATGAACTTAAACCTTACCTTTTATGACGAAGTTTCAGCTGCAAACTCACTTTTGTCTACTGGTAAAGGTGGGATTATTGGTGTTATGATAGGAGTTTGATTGTTGTCTAAACTAGAAGCCTGACTTCACAAACACGTTCCAAACACACTAGACTTACTCGTTACAAGTTTTACCTGTGTACTTGTAATATCTACTTTTATGTTTTTTATAATTTTACCAATTTCAGGAATTTTAACAAATTGAATTGCTAGTGGACTTAGCATGCTCTCAACATCAGGAAACATAATAGTAAAAAGTATATATGGCTTTTTGCTTGGTGCCCTATTTTTGCCTCTTGTTGTTATGGGTGTTCATCAAGGGCTTATCCCAATTTATTCTCTAGAGCTTGTGGAAAACGGATACATAACAATGCTATGTCCAATTATCATGGCTGGATTTGCACAATGTGGTGTGGCTATTTGTATATATA
>CAVGFB010000116.1:0-3902 GCA_963628375.1 Gorillivita sp. (SeqCode) | reverse complement strand
ATTTTATGCTCCTTAAAAAGTAAAATATATGAGTAACGTAAATATATTTTATCAAATACGTAATAATAAAAAATAATTTTATGCTAATATACACAACGTTGTATGCTAGGTGTTTAAAATAATAAGCTTCTAGCACTATATTGGGTAAATAGGAGGATTGATGGCAAATATTAAAAGTCAAAAAAAACGCATCAAAACAAATGAAAAGGCACATATAAGAAATGTTGCTTATAAAAGACAGATAAAAACTTTCACACGTAAAGTTCAAGATGCTGTTGCTGAAGAAAAATCTGCTGACGCATTAAAATTTGCTCTTGAGACATGCAGATTATTAGATAAAGCAGTTTCTAAAGGAGTTATTCATAAAAATCAAGCTGCTAATCGCAAAAGTGGCATTATGAAGTTAGCTAATACAGTAGTCACTGATGATGATCGTAAAAATTATAAGCCTGAACCTAAAAAACAACCTGTAAAAAAAGGTGGGACAAAAAAGGCAAAGGCAAAAAAAGATCGTCAAACAGCAATGAAAAAAGAATCAGAAGAAAAAGCAAAACGCCGTCAAAAAACTCAAAAATTACAAAAAGCAGCTGAAAAGAAAAAGAAAGAAGCTGCTAAAGAGGAAGCGAAAAAAGAAACTCAAGAAAAATCAGAATAATTTTATTCACTAAAAACAAAAAGTAAAAGCCCTAAGAATGATTAGGGCTTTTTTGTTTCTTATAAAGACTTTATCTGTAAACAATCAGAAAAGAAACTATCAATGTCCCCTGCATAGTCTCCATTGATAACAATATGATGGTTTCCAATTGGCTGCCTAAAGAAATATTCCACAGATCGATCAAGTTTGACCATTATTTGTGTACGGCATAAATCCATATCTTCTAAATTTTGTGTAATTTTTGCACTACTGCAAAAAAACCTATCCAAAAGACCAGAACATTTAAATACGGTAGCTTCTCCCTCTTGAATTTTACCTCTTAGAGCCACACCTATACCAGATTCAAAATGTGTCATAAGTTCCTTGCTACTACTCATATCAAAAGGAAGTGTGCAATGAGCAAGCAACACTTGATTTTTGTCTTTATCTATAATAGATGGATTGGATTGAAATACAGGTTTTTGAGTGAGAGTTTTTGCAATAATCATAGACATCAATGATGGCACATCTCCCTCACAAGCAGAATGAATACCTTGTGCATTAAGCAAAGATAAGGCAATACAGCTTGTCGTTTTAACAGTTGTTAAAAGATCAAAACATCTAACTGTTAACGCATTAAATTGATATTTTTCTTTTAATCTTAATATTGCACCATAAACAGAAAGCGCCTTTTGCATTTCTTCATCATTAAATTTAAGCTTCTTAAACTCAGTTGTTCAATCATCTTCCTCATAAGCATTTTTATTAATCTCAGCGATAAATTCATCCATGTCTATATCTATAACTCTAACGCCAAATTTTCTTAATAATTTATCTGCATTAACATCACTGGCAATCAATCAGTCACTAGGACGCCCTATCCGAGCAATACAGGTTTTAGATAATAGGTTTAAAGTGTTGAAGTTATTTCCAATTTGACTTATTCTTTTTGCAATTTGCTCAATACTTCCATGCAAAATTTCAGAATTTATTTTTTTGTCGTACAAAAAAGACAATATCTCCATTGATGCTGCAAGTGAATTGTTCACTTTAGTTGTTAGGAGATATATATTTGACGGTAGTTTTTTATAGACCTTTAAAAATTCACTCTCTGTTCCTCCGCCGCCAACAAATACAATGCAATATTTTGATTTTTTTACCTCATTAACATTGCAAAATTTAAGGCAGAAATTTTGATTATCGTTGATTTTGTCAAGATAATTTTGCATTGAATCAAACTGAGATTGACTAGAATCATTGTTCGATATTAAAGGTATAACTTTAAGTTCTAACTTGCCCATTTACATTCTCCTAAATATTATTTAATTTTTCTTTTGTCTTGCTAGTTTAATTTTTTCTTTAGCTTGTAGTTTTGCCTGTTTAAATTGAAGTCTTGCGCGTTCAATTTCTATTTGTTTAGCTATTCTTGCTTGTTTCATTTCTAATCTTTTGAGTTTTTTAGAAGTTATTAAATTGTCTTTAACCTCTGTTTTAATGAGTTCTATATTCTCTTTAATTGTTTGATTGCTTTGTTTTTGAGGCTTAGTACTTTTAGTGTCTTTATCAAGAGGGAATTTTGATTTGAATTCTTCAAACGAATTAATAGAAGTAAAGCTTTGTTTTCCCTCTACTCCTGCTCTTGCTAACTCTTTTTGTGCCATTTGAGCACGATCTTGTGCATGACGTGCTGCTTTTTTGGCAGCATCCTGCGCTCGCTTTGTAGCATGTGCAATAGCATAGTTATCAAAACTATCATTTACGGTTTCTAGCTTATCTTCAATCAAAGCATGATACAAAACACAATATTTACGCCCTGATTCCTTTCATGAAAAGTCCTTGTCCATGGCACGACGTTGCATTCTTCTTCAATTTTTTCTATCATTTTTTCATACATAGAACACAACATCTAAAGCATCTTCAAAATCTTTTTGCTCATACTTTTGAAATACGAAACCATTGCAAACTAAAGATTTAGGCTCATAATTATGAACTGTATCTTTAAGCCCTCCTGTTGATCTAACAAGAGGAAGAGCTCCATAGTGCATTGCCATCATCTGTGCAACGCCACATGGCTCAAACTTAGATGGCATAAGTAAAACATCTGCGCCTGCATATAAATTATGGGGCAAATAAGGATCAAACTCAAGATGAGAGGATACTTTACCAGGGTATTGCTTTTGGTATTCTCTAATTTGATCTTTATACTTTTCATCCCCATCGCCCAAAAATAAAATTTGTCCGCCATTTTCAACAATTTTCGGAACAGCTTTAATAATTAGAGATATTCCCTTTTGCTCATAAAATCTACATGCAACAACACATAGTAGCATTTGAGGATCAACCTTTAGGTGAAAAGAATTTTGCAAGTCAATTTTATCCCCAAGTCTTCTCTCAATTAAATCTTTTGTAAAGTGAACTTTTATATTAGTGTCTCAAGCTGGGTTAAAATCAACATAATCAATCCCATTAAGAATGCCAAACGTTACATCTTCTTTGCTTTTCATTACGTCTTCTAACCCCTCGCCATATGCAAATGTAGTAATTTCTTTTGCGTAATTTGGACTTGGAGTAGTAACACAATCGCTGCAAGAAATACCTGCTTTGATAACATTTACTTTGCCTTTGTACATTACTTTATCAATTGCAGCTTGGCCTTTTAACCCTAAAATATCTGATACTTTTTCGTACTTGTATTTACCTTGATATAGTAAATTATGAATTGTAAAACAAGTTTTGATATTGTATTTATCTAGCTTGTCTTTAAAATCTTCATGCAAATACACTGGAGTCATTGCTGTATGTCAATCGTTACAGTGAATTATTTGCGGAATAAAACCCTTCATATTTGTAATGCTAGCTAATATTGCTCTGCTAAAAAATACAAATCTCTCAAGATCGTCCTTTTCGCCATAGGCTTGTGGACGATCAAAATAATGTTTGTTTTTTACAAGATAGAAAACAACACCTCTTAACTTAATCGAGTGAAGTTCGAACTCAATTTTTTTATCCATAAAATCAACAGTACAAGAAGTCTCTTTTTTTATTCGAGTAGTTAGCTCTTTTCCGATAATACTGTGATAAGGCAAAATAACTCTAATATCACAATTATGTGCATGAATTGACATAGGTAGAGTGCCTGCAACGTCCCCTAAACCGCCTAACTTAACAAATGGTACGGCTTCAAATGATGCATACAATATTCTAAGCGGCTCCCCTTTAAACTTTTTATTTAATATTTTATTAACATGGGTTTCGTCTAGGCCTTTTC
>CAVGFB010000115.1:0-2358 GCA_963628375.1 Gorillivita sp. (SeqCode) | reverse complement strand
ATTATGCTCACGTAGACTGTCCAGGACATGCTGATTATGTTAAAAACATGATTACTGGTGCTGCACAGATGGATGGTGCTGTATTAGTTATCGCTGCTACAGACGGTCCTATGGCTCAAACTAGAGAGCACATTCTTTTAGCTCGTCAGGTAGGAGTTCCATACATTGTTGTTTTCTTAAACAAATGTGATATGGTTGATGATCCTGAGCTTATAGAGCTAGTAGAGATGGAAGTTCGTGATCTACTATCTAACTATGAGTTCCCAGGAGATGATATCCCAATTATTCAAGGTTCTGCTCTAAAAGCTCTTGAGGGAGATAAAGAAGCTCAAGATAAAATTTGAGAGCTACTTGATGCTATTGATGAGTATATTCCTACTCCAGAACGTGACAAAGACAAACCATTCTTAATGGCTGTTGAAGACGTTATGACAATTTCTGGTCGTGGAACAGTTGCAACTGGTCGTGTTGAGCGTGGTGTTCTACACTTAAACGATGAAGTAGAAATCTTAGGAATTAAAGAAACACCAAAAACTGTTGTTACAGGAATTGAAATGTTTAGAAAACTTCTTGATGAAGCTCAAGCAGGAGATAACGTTGGTGTATTATTACGTGGTACAAAACGTGAGGAAATTGTTCGTGGTCAGGTATTATGTAAACCTGGTTCTGTAACACCTCATACTGAGTTTGAAGGTCAAGTTTATGTTCTAACAAAAGAAGAAGGTGGGCGTCATACTCCATTCTTCGATGGTTATCGTCCTCAGTTCTATTTCCGTACAACTGATATTACAGGTGTTGCTCACCTACCAGAAGGTACAGAGATGGTTATGCCAGGAGATAATGTAACTCTTAAAGGAGAGCTAATTCATCCAGTAGCTATGGAAGAGGGATTACGTTTTGCTATCCGTGAAGGTGGACGTACAGTAGGTTCAGGACGTATTACAAAAATTATTAAATAACTATAAGTTTTATTTCATCCCTTATTGTTTTTAAATAATAAGGGATGTTTTATCTTAGTATGGTAATTATATAAATTAAATTATTATCCTACATTGTGTATAAGCTGATTATATTAAGATTAAGGGAGTTTAAATGGCTACATTGGTAACAATGGCATGTACAGAGTGCAAGCGTCGTAACTATACAACTAATAAAAATAAGCAAAAGCATCCACAAAGGCTTGAATTTAAAAAATTCTGTAAATGATGTGGACATAGTACTCTACATAAGGAGACCCGATAAACAATGGGCTATACGCCAGTAGTTCAATTGGTAGAGCGTCGGTCTCCAAAACCGAAAGTTGAGGGTTCGAGTCCTTCCTGGCGTGCCAGAGAATAAATGCGGGAGCTTTTATTAAATTAGCGTTATAACCGCAATAGAGAAAGAGATAAATATGGCTAGAAAATCAAAAACACAAAAAGCAAAAGCAGCTAAGGTAAGAGCTGAAAAGAAAATAGCAAAAACACAGGAAGAAACTACTAATAAAGACAGTTCAATAAATGAGGTTAGTGACAATAGTACCGAAAAGAAAGGTGCTTTTAAAAAACTTATAAACAAAAAATCTTCCACAAATAAGGAGAAGAGTGCAGCTGAATTAAGACAAGAAAGACGTGATGCTAAAATTGCTGCTAAAGAAAATAAAAAACCTCGTAAACACAGTAAGCTAGTTCAGTTCTTTTTTGATGTAAAGGCAGAGCTTAAGAGAGTTACTTGGCCTGATGCAAAAGATGTTAGACAATGAACTGGTGTTGTAATTGGAGCTTTAGTGTTCTTTGGGGTATATGTTGCTGTATTAGATAACTGAATTGTTACTCCAATATTAGTTTGAATTTCAAGTATTGGGAGTTAGTGATTATGGCAAAAAGATGATATGTTTTAAATACCTATGCAGGATATGAAGCTCAAGTAAAAAACGAAATTGAAGCTAGAATAGATAATTTAGGTCTTTCAAACAAAGTTTTTAAAGTTATTATTCCTACAGAGCAAGTTACTGAGATTAAAGAGGGCGGGAAGCGAGTTGAAAAAGAAAAGAAGATTTTGCCTGGTTATATTTTAGTTCAAATGGAGATGGACAATGATGTGTGAGCTAAGGTTCGCAATATCCCTAATGTAACAAGTTTTGTTGGAAGTGCAGGTAAACCTTCACCTTTAACTAGAGAAGAATTTGACAAAATTGTTCACAGAAAAGAAAAATCAGGTAGCGTACATAAAATTTCAACAAATTTTGAGGTTGGTCAGACTGTTAAGGTAATTAATGGAGCTTTGGCTGATTCTGACGGAGTTATTTCTGAGATTAATGCAGAAGCTGGTAAGGTAATTGTTCTAGTTTCTATATTTGGAAGAGAGACTCCTGTAGAA
>CAVGFB010000114.1:0-2074 GCA_963628375.1 Gorillivita sp. (SeqCode) | reverse complement strand
CAAGAAGTAGAATCAACGGAAAATCAAGAGCAAGTTGACGTAAATAATGAGCAGGTATCTGATGATGAGCTAACTGCTTATGCCTACAGAGATGCTGATACTTTAGCGTTTACATGTAGCGGAATGGTGGCACGTTTACACGATGAGTGGTATTATGTTCCTACATCAGCAACAGAAGCCTCCGATTGACCTTGAGATAGCAAAAGAGGTGAATATACAGATATTAGATTTGATACATCTTTCATGTGTTATAAAGGTATTACCAGTACATCTTATATGTTTTATAACTTTGTTAATTGTCGTGGAACTGAGGGATTTGAGAATTTTAATACATCTAATGTTAAAGAAATGAAATACATGTTCCGCAACTTTGGCTATTATTTTAGTTGATTAGACAGCGCTCCTAATGTGTCAACATGAGACACTTCTCAAGTGACTGATATGTATGGAATGTTTTGAGGATATGGTTATCTGTCTAAGGATTTAAATAATGTTCCTGATACGTCAAAATGAAACGTATCTAAAGTTGAAACCTTGGAATCTATGTTTCAAGATTACGGTTATTCCTCTACTGTATTAAATGTAGTACCTGACGTTTCCAATTGAAATGTATCTAAAGTTGATACGATGCAATCTATGTTTAGGAATTATGGTTATAATTCACTTGTGTTGGACAAAACTGTTAACGTGACAAACTGAAGCCCAACAGAAGTAGACGATGTAAGTCATATGTTTCAAGATTATAGTCATTCAACTACTAAGTTAAAAGATGTCCCTAATTTTTCAAAATGACCTCATAAACATTGTGAAGAAGTTCAATACATGTTATGTGGTTATGCACATTTGTGTATATTTGAAAATTTAGATTTATCTAGTTTTAATATGTATCGCGATGATTGATATATATTTACACATCAAAAAAATATGCTACTAAATTGTCATCTTAGATCAATTACTCTTGGTTCTAAGTGAACACATGTCTCGATGAGTGCAAGCTATTGTTGTGTGACTAATAGCAAGGATCAAGTAGATGCAACCTGATATGACAATGATGGAAAAGCTTATCCTGGTGCTAGCATTGGAACGCAATTTAGAACAGTAGCGACAACATATTACGATACTCCTCTTGAGGCTTATGCGTATAAAGACACCACAGACCAAGGTGAAACAATATTTGGACTTGCATATGATAATAAAAAGGATTGACATGAAGCGTCCTATAACTTGTCTACATATGGTACTTCTGAAGCTTCATGAGAATGAGATTCTGAAAGAAACTCATTTACAAAAGTAAAGATAGATGAAAGCTTTAAAAACTATAAAGGCTTGAACAGTACTGCATTCATGTTTTCTAACTTTGCGAATGTAAATTCTCAAGAAGGATTTGAAAATATAGATACTTCTAATGTTACAAATATGGAAGCTATGTTTTGAATGTATGGTTATAAATCTACTGCATTAAATACCGTACCTGATGTATCAAATTGAAATACATCTAATGTTAAAGTCATGAATCATATGTTTTGAAACTATGGTTCTCAATCAACTTTTGAATGCTTAAATTTGTCAAATTGAAGCATTCACGATACACAAGAGAGCAGTGGTATGCTAGAAGGCATGAAACTTAAATCAATAGTCTTAGGACATCATTTTGTAACAGATTTAAGTGCTTCAAATGGAAAATTAACTAATAGTAAAGGTGAGAAAAGTGCAAGTTGGTATGATAGTAATGGTAGGGAATGTCCTGAATGTTGCATGGGTTTATCAATAAAAGATCAAACTACAATCTATTATGACACAAATCCTTCCTTAGTTGAAGCTTATGGTTACAGAGATGGCAATACTCTTGTTCTTACTTATGATAGGGACAAATCAATACATGAAAGTCAATCGCAAACTGTATACAGCATTCCTACAAACGCTACTGAAGTAAAGTCATGACCTTGATCTCGTGACAGATACGACTTAACAAAAATCAAAATAAATCCTAATTTCAGAGACTATGATAAGCTAACTAGCACAGCTTATATGTTCTCATATTTTAATAATGTGACAGAAAATGAGGGATTTCAGT
>CAVGFB010000113.1:0-2913 GCA_963628375.1 Gorillivita sp. (SeqCode) | reverse complement strand
TCAGGAAATACGACAGAGCCTATATCTCTTCCCTCAACTACATAATTATCACTTTTACATATTTCTCTTTGTTGTTTTGTCAACTCATGCCTTACTCTTTTTAATTTACAAACTGGTGTGACAGCTTTATTTATTTCTTTTGTTCTAATTTCTTTTGTAACATTCTTGTTATTAATGTAGACTTCCTTTAAGTTATTAGAGATATTTTTAAATGAAATTTTATTATTTTGACAAATATCTACTAGAGCATCTTCATCATTTAGATCTACATTATTTTTTAATGCAACATATGCAATAGATCTGTACATTGCTCCAGTATCTAAACAATTAAATTTAAGTTTTTTTGCCACGTCAGCAGCAACACTTGATTTACCAGATCCACTTGGACCGTCAATTGCAATAATCATTTAACTTATCACCTTGGAAAAATCATCCATAAAATCAGGATAACTTATTTTCATAACGTCCAAATCATCTAAACTAGTAGGAACAAATCCACAAATTCCAGCAAGTGCACACACTATAGCTAACCTATGGTCCCCATAATGATTTAAGTTAATAACATCAGATTTTATAGGTTTTAGAGTCTTTTTTCCTTCTATATCTATACCCCCTGTAATATATAGATTATCACCTTTATTGTAAGCATCAGCACCTAGACTATTTAACGTTTGAGATATGGCATTAATTCTATTGCATTCTTTAAGTTTAAGCTCTTTGACACCATAAAAAACCATCTTGCCTTCGCTACAAGCAGCAGCTAAAGACAATATTGGAACTTCATCAACTAACTGTGGAATTTCATCACATGAAACTTCAACACCTTTTAATCTTCCACCATATTGTGCACTAATACTTCCTACAGGCTCTAAACCATAATTTACATTATCTTTATATTTTTTAACCTCATAAGAAATCCTAGCACCCATTTTAGATAATACTTTGATAAAACCTAGTCTAGATTCATTCAAACATACATTCTCAATCTCAATCTTGCTTCCTGGTATAAGACATGCAGCTGTTAAAAAATAAGAAGCAGAAGATACATCTCCCGGTACGTGTAGATTAAAGTTGTTAATATTGTATGGTCCTGTGATAGATATTTCATGTAAGTCACTATCATATTTAATTGGAGCACCAAGATATTCTAAAAGAAGTTCAGTGTGAGTTCGAGAAAGATAGGGCTCTGTAAGTGTAGTTGTACCTGAAGTATTCAACGCTGCAAATAATATTGAAGCTTTTACCTGACTAGATGCTACAGGCATGTCATAGAATATTGGATTTGTATAGGCTGACCCTTTCATGATGCATGGAAGAGTTGATCTTTGAGGTCTACCATCTTTAGGAGCAAGCACTTTAAAACTAGCACCCATCTGCAAAAGTGGATCAATAACGCGCATAAGAGGGCGTCTGTGTAATGATTCATCCCCATCAAAAGTGGCTTCTACATCGTATCCTGCAAGCACACCCATAGTAACCCTTACACTTGTTGCCGAATTGCCACAGTACAAAGTGCTAGTTGGGTCTTTAGGCCCAATGCTTCCTCATCCTTCGATTTTCAAATCCATATTACGAGCATTTGAATACTTAGATCTGGTTATATCAATAGTTGCTCCAAGTTTTCTCATTATTTCAATTGCCGACATCACATCAGAAGAATAAGCAACATCGTATATATGACTCTCACCTTGTGCCATACAAGCTAAAAATATTGAACGTTGACTTATACTTTTGTCTCCAGGAACCTTAATTTTCCCTCTAATTGGAGTATCTATTGGATAAAATATTTGTTTATTTGGCATTATTTCACCATCTTTTCAATATCATCTTTATTAAGTTTAACTCAAAAACCAGATTCTACATTACTTAATTTTAAATTTCCAACTTGAATTCTTGTCAATAATAAAACTATATACCCTAACATGTCAAACATTCTTCTAATTTGATGATATTTACCCTCATGAATAGTAATATTTAGTCTAGTAAATGTTTTATTTATAAGTTCTGATGTCTTTAACATAAAGTTTTTATTAAGATCATTAGAACAGTTTATAAAAAATTTATTTTCTAAAACTTGATATTTAGAAAAGTCAAAAACTTCTAGAATCTCAACATCTGATTTACTTGTAGTAAAACCTCCAATGTCAATACCATTTTTTAATCTTGCGATTGAATCATTAGATTTTGTTATGTCACCTAAAATTACAACTTCATATTTTTTTTTGCATTCATATTTTGGATGCAATAAATTTTGACCAAGATTGCCATCGGTTGTAAAAATAAGCATTCCGCATGTTAATCTATCAAGTCTTCCAACAGGAAATATATTAGGATATTTTTCAACAGGTACAAGAGATGAAACACATGATCTGCCATAAGGGTCACTCATTGATGATATATATCCACATGGTTTATTCAACATTAAAGTAATACTTTCAGAAAAAACTTCAATTTTTTTGCCATTATATTCAACAATATCTTGTTTTGGATTTATCTTAGTACCCAATTTTGTTATTTTATTTTTATTTACAAAGATTTGTCCTGCTTTTATTAATTTTTCTGAGTGCCTTCTAGACGCTACGCCACATCTAGATAAGTATTTTTGAAGTCTTATACTTTGATCAGCTGAAGTGTTATTCATTGTCTGTATCAATCTCTAGTTTATTAAAATCGATCTTATCTGTTACACCAAATGCTGAAGATATTGCATTGTCAAAAAGCATATTTGAATCATTATCTGTTTTATCGATATCTTCAGTTAGAGAAGTATCTACTTTTGACCTGTTTAATTTTTCAGAGATTAATTTTTTAGTTTTAACGTCAGGCGCAAATGACTCTAAATCAGGAAGATCATCTAAGTCATTTAATCCAAAATATTCAAGAAAAATATTAGTAGTTAAGTACACATAAGAT
>CAVGFB010000112.1:0-9835 GCA_963628375.1 Gorillivita sp. (SeqCode) | reverse complement strand
ATCATTGTATTTAATCAATTTTATTACAGGGCATCTTTTTGATACTGGGGACAGTGCTTTAAACGCTCAGCTTGTTAGTGCTGTTACGCTAATTATTATGTGTCTGAGAATCTTAGAGCTTATAATAGATCCTTTTATCGGCAACGCAATTGACAGAACTCGTACAAAATGAGGACATTTTAGACCATGAGTAGTTGTTGGAGGAATCATATCATCTGTTATTTTATGTATATTATTTACTAATATGGGTGGCTTATCTAAAACTAATCCATGATTATATTTAGCTATTTTTGCTGTTTTATATTTGATTATGGATGTTTTTTATAGTTTTAAAGACATTGGATTTTGGTCAATGTTGCCAGCTTTAACATTTGATAGTCGTGAGCGCGAAATGTCTGCAACAATGGCAAGAGTTGGATCTACTATTGGTGGAACATTAGTTGGAGTTGTTGTAATGCCTGTAGTTTTGTTCTTTAGTTTAAGTAACAAAGAGTCTACAGGAGACAACACAGGTTGGTTTATGTTTGGTTTTCTTGTTGCACTAGTTGCTCTTGTAACAGCCCTTGGTGTTGGCTTTTTTACTCGCGAGAAAGAAAATAAAATTAGAGAAAACAAAAAAGGAGACACACAAGGTGTTGTCCAAGTATTTAGAGCATTGATTAAAAACGATCAATTGATGTGAGTTGCAATTGCATATGTTTGCGTTGGTGTTGCACAAAATGTTGTTAACTCACTTATGTTGTATTACTTTCAATACATTCAAGACTATAAGGAAGGATACACAATTGTACAAACAATTAACATGTTCTTAGGTGTATTTAGTGTGTGTGCATTCCCACCATTAACAAAGAAGTTTAAACGCAAGCCTCTCTTTTTAATTGTTGTAGCTGTAGAAATTATCGCTTTAGTCGTATTTGCATTGTTTGGTGCAAGCAATGAAGCATCTATTTTTGCTTGTGTATTATTCTATGCTCCACAGCCAATTATCTTCTTAATAGTACTTATGACAATTACTGATTCTGTTGAATATGGTCAATGAAAAAACGGACACAGAGATGAATCTCTTGCATTATCAGTTCGTCCACTAGTTGACAAGTTTGCAGGTGCTGTTAGCAATGGTGTTGTAGGGCAGATTGCAGTTATTTGTGGAATGATAACAGGTGCTACAGCAGCATCCATAAGTCCTGAGTCTTCTATGACATTTAAGCTTATTATGTTTGCAGCTCCAGTTGTATTTTATGCATTAGCTATGTTGCTTTTCCATTTTAAAATTACTTTAACTGAAGACAAACATGCTGAAATTATGAAAGATCTTGAAAAGAATTGACACAAAGACAATTAATTTTAAAAATATTAGTTAAAGTTAATGAAAGATAGAATTGTACAAACAGCAGGTCGTGATCAATTAGGAGAGTTTGCTAGTGATTTTGCTCACTATAATGATGATATTTTATTTGGAGAGAATTGAAACAATGGTGACATTGATTTAAAAACTAGATGTATTATCACAGTTGTGTCACTTATGAGTCAAGGAATAACAGACACTTCAATAAAATATCATCTTGAAAATGCAAAAAATAATGGAGTTACTAAAAAAGAAATATCAGCAATAATCACTCATTGTGCATTTTATTGTGGGTGACCAAAAGCTTGAGCTGTTTTTAATATTGCAAAAGAAGTATGAGCAAGTACTGCTAAAAGCTGTTAGAATGCTTAATACATAGTATTTATATTATAAGTGCTACTTGTGTGGCACTTATTTTTTTATTTTGATATAAAAAATTTTCATGATTTAGAGTATATATTTTATAATTAATTATAATAGATACAGAGCCCTTGTAGCTCAGTGGATTAGAGCGTTTGCCTCCGGAGCAAAAAGTCATGGGTTCGAGTCCCATCAAGGGTGCCAATTAAGAAAGGAAATTTATGGGAATGTATACGCCTCAATATAAACCAAATGGAAACGAAGTTGCTATATTTGATACAAACAAAGGCAAAATACAAGTTAAATTACTAGGATTGGATGCTCCTATTCATGTTGGTAACTTTATAGAGCTTGTGGATAAGGGTTTTTATGACAATTTAAAATTTCATAGGTATGTTGAAGGATTTGTTATACAAGGTGGAGATCCTAATACAAAAGATTTAAGTTCTCAGCAGGTTATACAAAGTACCTCTAATCCAATGTCTAGGCTAGGTACTGGAGGTCCTGGATACACGATTAAAGAGGAATTCTCGACAAATACCAACAATATTCATAGTGATTGTGCGCTTGCTATGGCAAGAAGTCAAGACCCAAATTCAGCTGGAAGTCAATTTTATTTTTGTTTAGGTGCTCAGCCAATGCTTGATAGTGGTTATACTGTTTTTGGCCAGACTTTAACTGGACAAGATGTTATTTATAATTTACGTGTAGGCGATATTATAAATAGTGTTAAAATACAAAATCATAACTAACAAAAATTAGGAATAGATGTAATTTTGTTTCAGGAGATTTTTAGTGAACAACACTTTATTTAATAAAGCAAAAAGTGCATATAACGATGGGGATTTTATAAATTCTATTAATTTATTTAATTCTTGTTTAAATGATCCTAATTTTAATTTTTTACCAGGTGAATACGGTTTAATTTGTCATCGAATTGGTAATTGTTATGTAAAAATTAATCAATTTGAAAATGCAATAGAAGCGTATGTGAATGCAACCAAAGACACTGCATATGACTCCCTAGGAGTTGTTTATTATAATATTGGTATGTCATATGACAAGTTAAATGATTTTTCTAGAGCTATTGAAAATTTTAATTATGCACTTAATATAGATAATTATAAAGCAAAGTATCGAGCATTAACTGCTATGGGCAATGCTTTGATGAAAAGCGGTAATTCTGCTGAGGCTGGAGTTGTTTTCAGAAAGGCTGCAATGGATCCAAATAATCCTGATCCAACAAGAGCCTTACTTAATTTAGGTGTTTGTTTTATGGCGCTAGGTAGACCCCAAGATGCTGTTTTATCGTATAAAAGTGCTTTTAATTTTGATTTGTCTCCAACTGTCAGTAATAGGTTGTATGCAAACCTAGGCCAAGCTTATGTTGCCTGTGGTGAAATGCAAAATGCAGTTGAGATGTTTGAACATGCACTTCAGGATAAAACTTATGAATTATCTGACAGTGCAAGTGTTGATTATCAACGTGCTGTGTCTTTTGTTAGTAAAGGGCAAGATGTAGCCTCTGGATTTAATTCCACTAATTCAAATAACAATGATTTGTTATATAACAACAATAATTCAGTTGCAAATAACGTAGATGAATCTAATTCTTTTTACAGTAGTAATAATAATAATAATAATGCACAAATTAATTCAAACAATAGTACTAATACAGGTTTTAAAAACCAAAGTAGTGATAGTCTAAATAATCTCAAGCAAGAAAAAGGTAATTCAAGTAAAGTAAAAAAGCCAAAGCCAAATAAAAAACGTGTTATCTTTTCTGTTGTAGCTATTGTTGTGTCTATTTTATTATTAACTTTTGGATTTCTTTTTTGACAAGGTTATGGATTACCTAGTCAAGAGTCAGTTACTTATCAATTATTTCAAAACCCAATTAGTTCAAAAAATACAATATTTGATAATAGTGTTGATTCTTCAAAAAAAGATTCTTATATAAGTATGATATCGCAAAATTCTAATCCTTTAATAAAAGCCGTTGATAGACAAATGATGCAATCTTATGTTTACGTTCAATCTAAAACTTCCGCAGGTGGGGTTGTGGAATATAAGATAACGATGTCAAGAGACATATTGGGATGAAAAGTTCATAATGTTGATTTAAATTTTGCAAGCAAAAGTTAGCGTTAAATAGGATTTGGTATATATGGGACTGTTTAGTTTTTTTTCAAATTTTGGTAAAACACAAGATCTTGCTATCGATTTAGGTACTGCTAATACCTTAGTTGCTGTGTCTGGTGTTGGACTTGTTACAAATGAGCCTTCCGTTGTTGCTATTGAAAAAAGTACACACAGAGTTTTAGCTGTTGGTCAAGAAGCAAAAAATATGATAAATCACACTCCTGATGCTTTTATGGCACAACATCCATTAAGTGATGGTGTTATTGCAGATTATGATGTAACAGAAGCAATGCTGCAAGCATTTATTGCACGAGCTTACAGAAGAAAATCTCTATTTAGTTCAAAACCTAGAGTTGTTATTTGTATTCCTTGTGGGGCTACAAGTGTTGAAAAACGTGCTGTTTTTGAAGCAGCAATTCAAGCTGGTGCAAAACAAGCTTACTTAATTGAGGAGCCTATGGCTGCAGCTATGGGAGCTGATCTTCCTGTTACAGAGCCAACTGGTAGTATGGTTGTAGATATTGGAGGAGGCACCACAGAGGTAGCTGTGATTTCTCTAGGTGGTATTGTTACATCAAATTCTATAAGGCTTGCTGGCAATAAGCTAGATGTTGCTATTGCTAATCACTTGCGTAATATCTCTGGTATTAAAATAGGTGAGAGAACTGCTGAAATAATAAAAATTAAAATAGGATCTGTTCTTCCATTTGAAGACGGACATGAAAGAGATATGCTTATTTCTGGTCAAGATGTAGTTACCGAACAACCAAGAGAGGTAACTGTACAATCGGAAGATGTTAGAGAAGCACTTATTGGCCCTATTGAAGAAATTGTTGCAAACATTAAAAATACTTTTAAAGATACTAATCCTGATTTAGCAAGTGATATTATACAAAATGGAATTTTATTAACAGGTGGTGGCGGCTTATTAAATGGATTAGACAAATTCTTGTCTGATAAATTAGAGATTCCTGTGTGGGTTAGCGACACAGCTCTTACAAATGTTGTATTTGGGTGTCTTAAAGTTCTTGAAACACCTCAAGCTTTGCAGCAGACATTAAATAAAAGATAATATAGATGAGTACATATAAGCAAGATATAAAGTCAATTCTAGCTACTCCAATTGTTTCATTTATTATTTTTTCAATTCTTTCTCTCCTTATATGTGCTTTATATGTAAAAGAAGGAGATAGTGGATTTTTACATAAATTACAGATTACTAGCCAGAGTATGTTGTCTCCTATATCTAAAATAAGTGTGTCTACCAATAAACAATTAGTTAGTTTTATGGATTTCTTAGATTCGTCTGAAGGTGATACTGATACGATTGCATCACTTAAAGCAGAAAACGCTAAACTCAAACAAAAACTTGAGACAAATAATTCTTATAAAGAAAAAACAGAGCACTTGCAAGAGTTGCTTGATATGAAAAACAAGAATAAATTAGAGGGAATTACTTGCAGTGTTATAGGAAAAAGCAACAGCACATGAAACCGAACTATTAGTATTAACGCAGGAAGCAATGATGGAATATATGTTGGTCAGAGTGTTGTTTGTTATGGTGGCGTTGTAGGACAGGTAGTTAGTTGTAGTCCTAATTTTTCTAATGTAAGACTTTTGAGTGATGTTAATTCTGGGATTGCTGTAAAAATATCATCTCGAGACAATTCCTATGGAATTTTAAGAGGCTCTCTAGATGGCATGTTGTATATAGAAGATATAGATTCAGAAACTACTATTGAAGTAGGTGATAATGTTGTTACATCTGGAATGGGTGGCAGTTACAAAGAAGGCCTTATTGTAGGTAGTGTTTCTCAAATTATACAAAACAGTTCTGGTAATGGACGTAAAATTGTTATAGATCCTTCTTTTTCAACAAATTCTGTTAATGAAGTATTAGTGGTAAATAATTAAAATGCAAGATTCAAGATCTAATATAGTCTACATAATTGGCTCCGTTATATTTGTTTTTTTGCAAATTTTCTTATCTCCACTTATTGCTATAAATAATATAACTCCTAATTTTATTTTTATTTTTACGATTGTTTGCTCAATTGTTAGATTTAACAAGCCGAGTTTGTTTTTTATTTTTATTTTAGGTATGATAAACGATTTTTTCACATCAGGGCTTATTGGATCTGCATCGTTTTCATTGGTGTTAACAATTTTTGTTATTACAAACTTGATGAAAACACTAAGCAGAACAAACTTTTTAATAACTGGAGTCTCTATTTTCTTATCTTGTTTTCTCTCAGAGCTAATATATGGACTACTTCAAATTTTTATATTAATGGAGTCTAGCTTTATCGATATGATAGCCTACATAATTATTCCTTGCTGTTTTTATAACTTTATTCTATCTTTGTTATTATTTCCTATTATAAAAAGATTAATCAAAGGACCAAAAATTGCCAAGCAAAGTGTAGCTAATTCATCAATAAATGATCTTTACCAATAAAGGTTTAATATGCTTTTTGGTTTTTTTATAACTATAACAACAATTTTTTTTATTCTATTACTTAGTTTAATAATATTATTTGGTTATAGATTTTATAAAAATTGAAAAATAATCAACGATAATAAAGTCGCACATAGCGACGAGACTGTTGTTGATAATATATCTCAGAATTCGCAAGACGTTAATGTTTCTTCTAACGATAAATCTAGTGAGTCATTTTCTTTTTTAAAGACAAGGTTTAGAGCTATTGGCATATTTGTAATAGGATGTTTTAGTATTCTTACAATAAAGATTTTTTCTATGCAGGTTTTAAGTGGAGATTTTTATGCTCAAAAATCAAATGCTAACGCAACCACAACTATCAAAACTACTGCTCCTAGAGGGTTAATATATGATTCTGATGGTAATGTTTTGGTAAAAAATAAATCAACTCAAACTGTTTTAGCTGAAAGCTATGTAGCTAGCGATGATGACACTATTAAAAGACTGTCTGTTGTTTTAGGAGTTCCTAGAAATATTATAAAGTCTAGGATTCAAAATGAAAGTAATGTTGCTCAATCTAGACGTGTTATTGCAAGTGATATTACAAAAAAACAATCTGCCTACATTCTTGAACATTTGTCTGCTTTCCCTGGAATAACTTGTGAGTCAAGAATGGTTAGAACTTATCCATATGGAGCATTAGGTGCTCATTTTTTGGGATATTCTGGTTCTGTTTCTCAAACAGAATTAGATCAAGTAAATGAAGGCAGGGATATTCAGGCAGAAGACAATATAGGAAAGACAGGCATAGAAGCATCTTATGACAATTTCTTAGCTGGAGATCACGGAGAGAGGGTTGTTGTTAACGATGCAAATGGAAATATAGTTTCTGAAAAAAGTAAAATTGAACCAACTAAGGGTTCAGATGTTTATCTAACAATAAAAGCACCTGTTCAATATCTATCAGATAAATTACTATCTGAGCTGATTGCACCTAAAGGGATAATTGGACAAGGTATAGGAACAGCAGGGAGCGTTGTTGTTATGAATATAGAAGATGGTTCTATAATTGCTATGTCAAATTATCCAACATTTAACCCAACAATATTTTCAAATGGCATATCACAGGATATATGAAATCAATTCAATACATCTAGTTCACATTATCCACTGTTGAATAGAGCGATAGCAGGAACTTACCCTGCTGCTTCTACTTTTAAAGCATTTAGTGGTGCTGCTGGTCTTAAGTATGGGTTTGCAGGGAACAATTCTTCTTGATACTGTAGTGGAACATGAACAGGCTTTGGAGAAGCTTTTGCACAAAAATGTTGATTAAGTTCTGGACATGGTCATATTGGATTTAGAGATGGAATAGTAAAGTCATGCGATGTTGTTTTTTATGAAATTGGTAAACAATTTTTTAACCATAAAGACACAATAGGCGAGAATGCTATGCAAGATGTAATCTCAAGCTTTAATTTTGGTAAAGCTACAGGTATAGACATTAATGGAGAGGAATTAGGCAGAATTCCAACCCCTGAATGAAAACGCGAATATTTTAAAGATGTACCAACTGAATCGTCTTGACTAGGAGGAGATTATGCAAATATGGCAATTGGTCAAGGATATGTATTAATCACTCCAATACAGCTAGCTGTCGGATATGGCTCGATAGCTACAGGCAAGTTAGTTAAACCTCACTTGCTAAAAGAAATTAAGAACGTAGATAATATTTCAGTAGTTGAGCATAGTACTGAACATTTGGGTACTCCTGATGTATCAAAAGAAAATTTAGACATAATTTTAGATGCCCTACATGGGGTTGCCACTGACACACTAGGGTCTAGCTTTAAAAGTAATAATATTTCTGGTTTTGCAAAGACAGGAACAGCTGAAGTTTCTGGGCAGCAGGATTATTCATGAGCTGCAGTTATGGGTCCATATCCAAAACCTAAATATGTAGTTACTTGTATTATTGAACAGGGAGGGTGAGGTTCAGCTAGCTCTACACCAATAGCAACAAAAGTATTAGCTGAGACGCTGTCTTGTGATGTAAGCTCTGCAGGAAAACAAATAGGGTTTATTCCAGGTTCATCTGGTAGTTCTGTAAAATATACAAACACTTCCAGTGGCAGCAGAAACGACTAAAATCTTTATGAAATTTAAGAAGAATGCATATTTTTTAAAATCGAATGCTTTAGGCTCTATAAATGGTATGAGCTTAAACTCTAATAAAAGTTTTTTTAGCTTGCTGAATTTACTTACATTAAGTGCTACTTTACTAGTTTGTTTTGGTGCAATTGTTGTTTATTCTGCTGTTTTAAATGATTCTGAATACAGTTTTTGACGTCAATTGTTAGGAATTGCAATTGGTGTTGTACTTATGCTGTTATGTTGAAGAATTGATTATAGAATTTTATCAAATATGACTTGACCGATATTATTTGTGACTGTTTTTTTAATCATGTCACCACATATCCCGGGTCTTGGAGTATCTGTTAAAGGTGCACAGTCTTGAATTAAGCTAGGAATACAAATACAACCAGCTGAATTTGCTAAAATTACTGTTATTTTTTTATGTTCTAGTTGTGTTTCTCGATATCAAGGAAGGCTAGATAATGTTGTTGACTATATAAAATGTTTGTCAATTATGTTAATTCCTTTTGTTTGTATTATGACGCAGCCTGATCTAGGTACAGGTTTAGTTTATTTGTTTATTGCTACAATTGCTTTAATTGCTGGTGGTGCAAATTTAAGATTTTTAATCACAACACTTATATTGTGTATTATATTTTTAATCTTGATTCTTGTTGCAGATGAAATGCTTAAATATACTACAGAATCAGGAAACACAGAATATCACTTTTTAAAAACTTATCAAAGACAGAGGCTATTTGTTTTCATTGATCCTGATAATGACACATCTGATAGTGGATATAACCTAAAGCAAGCACAGATTGCTATAGGCTCAGGAGGGTTTTTTGGGAAGGGCTTATTTAATGGTACACAAGCTGCTCTTAAATACTTACCAGAAGCACCTACCGATTTTATATTTTGTGTATTAGCAGAAGAGTTTGGGTTTTTAGGTGTAATTTTTCTTCTGATTTTATATGCAATACTTATCAAAATCTCTCTTAGCATTTCTAAACAATGTGATGAATTATTTGGCAAGATGCTTATAATGTGTGTAATTGGCATGTGAGTATTTCAGATTTTTGAGAATATTGGTATGACTTGTGGGCTTATGCCAATAACAGGTATACCTCTTCCGTTTATTAGTTATGGTTCTTCATTTATGATAGTTAACTTTGTAATGCTTGGTATAATAGGATCAATTGCTAACAATAGTGTTGTTGTTAAAAGAAAAAGGATTGAATATGGTTCTACCAGTGGACTTAAATAAAGTTAAAAATAGTGCAAATGAAATTAGCAGTAAGTTTTCTTATGATGTAAAAGTAAATATTTTTATTGATTCTAGTGCAAATGATAATTTAATTGACTTTATTAAAAGCTTATTTAAATCAAACAATCTTGATTGTGTCCGTTGA
>CAVGFB010000111.1:0-3923 GCA_963628375.1 Gorillivita sp. (SeqCode) | reverse complement strand
CATATATAACATCACCATTGTCATTTTTTCACATATATACGCCAGGTTTAAGCGGAACATATTTAAGTTGTTTTTTTAGATTATCAAGAGAGTCTTGTTTGTTCATAAAGATTTAAATTAGTATAAACTAAAACAACGTTAACAATAATTCTCAAAGAAGGTTTTTAAACCATACATTAATAAATTTGGATTAATTATCACATTATGTTCGATAAATTTATATACTAAATTAGCAAAGCCTCCAGTAATTACAACATTCGTTTTATACCCTAGCTCCTCATCTATACGACTTATTAATCCATCACACCTAGCAGCCTCGCCTATAATGACTCCACTATATAAACTTGATACCGTATCTTTACCAATAACACTTTTTGGTGGTTTAATATCAACACAATTAAGTGCACTTGCATTTGAAAACAAAGATTGAATAGAAGTTTTGACACCAGGTGCTATTATACCTCCTATAAATTTATGATCTTTGTCAACAATGCTTACGTTAGTTGCCGTACCGTAATCAAAAATTAAACAGGGGTTTAAGTTTAAAGCATTTGCAGCTACACATGCGGCGACAAAATCATCGCCTACTTCTTCTGGATTAGGAAAGTCGTAATCATATATATTCTTGTCAAGATTTTTTGCATTCTTTGTACAGCACCTAACAACTTTTAAATTTGGAAACAATTCGTTTGCTACTACATGAAAGGTTTTGTCAATATCCAAAACAACACAAGAAATACAAATTCCTTTTAAATCATTAATTTTAAGATCTTTGTTATGTTTAATGAATTCATAAATTGCTGTTAACTGCTTATATAAACTTTTATAAATATTAACTTTATGAGTTTCAAAAACAAAAGTTTTTATTAAATTGTCTTCTCTGAACAGACCATAATTTGAACATGTATTTCCAATGTCTATAGTTAATATCATAGTTATTAGTATAGCAAATACAGCCAATATAATTTAAAACATAAATAAATAATGTAGATTTAGTTGACTGTAATTCTCAACTTGTTTAACTAAACATTTTTATAAAAACTAATGTTTTGCTATCTTTTTAAAGTATTTTGTTTGAACATAGGTGTACAAGTTATTTTTGCAAGCTTGCCTTATATAATACTTTGCAGTGTTAGAAGTAGTATCATCATATTCACAATTATTTGCACCATTTAGCATCAAATCATTCCCAACACGAATTCCCTCATCAACATCGTTAACGTTGCCAGATTGATAGTAATCAGTAACAATCATGCCTCTAAATCCTCATTCGTTTCTTACCATTTGTGTCAAAAAATTATAAGAACCAGTTACACGAGTGGTACCAATTCTATCAACAGAAGCCATCATAGCATTTGCTTGATGAGCCTGCTTTAGAGTGTTTTGATCGTAACATTTAGCTCCCTTTGAAATAATTTCAAAAGGTTTAGCATAAATTTGTCTGAATGTTTGTTCTGTTGCAAAATTAAAACGTCCATTTCTACCTGTGTCGCTATCATTTAAGGCAATATGTTTTACAAAGCTGTACATTCCCTGATCAAGTGAAGAGCTAATTTGCCAAGAACATAAAACACCAGACAATACTGGATCCTCACTGTAATACTCAAAATTTCTTCCACCTAATGGAGACCTGTGTAAGTCAAGTCCGGGTCCATAATTTCCATCGATTCCACCAAGTCTGTTAATTGCTTCATATCCTATACATGTACCAAAAGCAGATGATAGTTTATAGTTCCAAGTGCTTCCTATCATTGAATCACTTGGATAGTTTGCAGCGGCAATTTTAGAGCCATTAACTCCACCGCTAAATCCACATGGGCCGTCTTTATCAATAGTTTGTGGCTTCTTTATCTTTTCAATTGCTGGAGATCCAAATCCGCCTTTTGCTTGTACCAAGCTAAACATTTCATCATAACTTAAACTATTCATTACTTCATCTCACGCAGGATCATCATAAGATTTTCCTGACAGGTCTTCAAGAGTTTTTGTAACTGTTTGATCTTGTGGCTTTAATTCATGATCAGATTCAATTCAAGGTGTTTTAACAGGATAAGTTTTGTTGTAATCATCTCCAATATCTGGCTTGCTCATAAATTTAGTTGGGAATGTACCTGCAAAATCTGCTCTCGTTAGATACTTAGCTCCTATTCCCTGTCCGTTATTTAAATCACTTCCATCAATTGAACCACAAATTGCTCCTTCACTGTGTTTATCAGTATTTTTTGAGCTAGCACCTGAAGTTTTGTTTTCGAATGTTGTAAATAAATTCGTAATTGGTGTATTAGTGTCTTTATCTTTTTCATAATTGACCGTACTAGCCAAATTTAAAGTTTTACTCAAATTAGACTTTTCATTATGTGAATCGGTCTTTAAAACAAATTTGTAACTACCATCATCAAGTTCATATCCCATATGCCCATTATTGTTCTTATCATAACAATCATAATCAGCAAAATCCTGAGTGTTTAAATGCATCTTTACTGTAGTTGACTTACCAGGTTCTAGAATGTCTGTCTTAGCAAATGAGATAAGTTGTGTAGATGGCTTTTCAATACCGCCCTTCTTGTATGGTTTGTCAATGTAAAGCTGAACAACATCCTTACCTGCAACATTGCCAATATTTTTTACGTCAACAGATATATCGATATCTTCATGACCTGAAATATTTTTTAGCTCTGAGCCGTTAGATAAAATTTTAAAATTGCTTCATTCAAAATTTGTAAAGCTCTTTCCAAACCCAAATGGAAACTGCACAACTTCATTGTAATTTTTCCCCTTGCTAGCTCAATATCCATCGGTGTCAGCAGTTTCATACCAATAATAACCTGTATATATATTCTCTTCATATGTAGTATAATGAACATATTCATTTTCATGACCTGCAAATCTTTTATCCTCATAGCGCTTACTAAAAGAATCCTCTCCAACATAGCTATATGACATATTCGCATAACTAGGAGCAGTTTTTAGATCGTATGCTGCTGTATCTGTTAAATGCCCGCTTGGATTAACGCTACCATTCATAACACGAGGCACACAATAAGTCCCTCAATTACCTCCCATTGGCATATACAATGCAGATTTAATTTGAGAATAATCATTCAAAAATCCCATCTCCATGGGGCAACAACAATTAAATAAAATGCACACATTATCAAAATTTTGACAAATCAGTTTAATTTGTTCCTCTTCTTCTGATGTTAATTGTGAGTAAATCCTGTCTCCATCTCATACATTAGTCTGTGCATTATCGATTTTTTTGCATTGAAATTTTGGCAGGTCATTCCCTTCTCCACCATATCTAGATAAAACATAAACAGCCTGATTTGAAAACTCTTTTGCTTGAGTAATTTGATTGTTTACAAACGATGTACTTGCTTGATTTATTACATAGTTTATAGCAGGATCCTCGGTAACAGGAACGTGATTATTTACTCCAGAATTATTATATGCACTAGCTAGTTTTTCATTAATTCTAAAATTGTTGTCTCTAAATGCCTGGTAAAGAGGGACGCGATTAGCTGTGCTTCCTGCTCCTGAACCGTTTCCTTGATAATATCAACCATTATCACAGCCACCCGCCCCAAATATATTAATTTTATTGTTGCTTAAAGGCAATGCTGGCTTACTTTCTCCTGTTTGTTGATTAGTAACATTCTCATTTTTTAAAAGCACAATGCCCTCATCACAAATATCAGTGCTGACTTTTTCCGATTTAAAATTATCATCTGTTCTTGAATTAGTATTAATTTGATTATTAGCGTAACTTAAATTAGGTAAAAATATTAATATTAACGAAACAGCTACTAAGCACGACACTAAGATATTTAAACTGTTCTTTAATTTTTTAATACATTTGATACACATAAACTCTCCTATTTAAATATTAAATTATTTTTAAGCTACAAACAAAAGCATATAAG
>CAVGFB010000110.1:0-2441 GCA_963628375.1 Gorillivita sp. (SeqCode) | reverse complement strand
ATACATGACCCTCACTGTCATATCATGTTGCATCTAATTGATCTCTACTATTAGTTACACAAGCATAGCTTGCTGTCATTTTTACATATCATTCTTCAGCTAAAGTAATTGACCTGACATGGCAATTTAACAATGCATTTATATGTTTGTGTCAATAACCATGATTATCATGAAAACCAGAAATATCTAAATTATCAAATACGCATAAATGTCCAAAACCACAAAACATATATGAAAAATCAGAATTACCAGATTCATTTATATACCATCCGGACACACATGGAGTATCTTTCAACTTAGTGGTTGAATGACCATAATCTTGAAACATATGCTTAGCCTCGAAAGAAAAATTTCTATCACATATTGGTCAATTTGAAACATCAGGAGTTTTATCTAACTCAAGTGAACTGTAAGCATAATTTTGAAACATGCTATCCATATATATAAAGTTACAATGTCATTTTGAAACATCAGGAACTTCATTTAGTACAGTAGAAGAATGTCCATATTCTTGAAACATGCCTTCTGGATAAGTAACATCTGCGGCAAGATTTCATTTTGATACATCAGGAACTTTATTTAACACAGTAGAAGAATAACCATAACAATAAAACATTTCTTTCAAGTCACAAATAGGTTCACCTAGCATACCTGAGTGATCTGTATAGATATGAGATGTGTCTCAATTTGACACATCAGGAACATCATTTAATGTAATAGAAAAATAGCCAAAATTCTTAAACATTCTCTGCATATGAAGAACATTAGATGTATTTATGTACTCAAAACCTTCAAGTGAAGAGACATTAACAAAATTATAAAACATATAACATGTACCACGAAGACCTGTAAAGTCTTTAAATCCCTCATTTATTTTAACTTTTGTAAATGAATCTCTCTCAGAGTTCCACGCTCATGATGCTTCATGTTCTCCTGTAGAAGAAAGAAGATACACATTTTGGCGAGTTGATTTTTTAAAATCATATGCTAGTACTAAAGCAGTATAACCCTCCCATGTAGTACTATCTTTGTATCCATAAGCTTCACGCCCATCATAATCATAATAGGTTAGGGCTGAATCTCTATTAGTTAAACAACATTTTTCACAAGTAAGTCCATTTTCATCATATCATGTTGCATTTGTTTCACCTTTGCTATTAGTTAAGCAAGCATGACCTGCTTCATTGTCAAGGCTTAAATTGTTAGATCCACTCCCAAGTTTAATCGTCTTTAGTTTCATATCTTTTAGCATGTCTTGGTATTTTATTATATTATCTGTATTTCAATTTGAAAGATCTAAACTGAATGAAATTACAGAATTTTTTCCATAATTTCTGAACATAAAAACCGTGTCTTGTACTTTTGGTGTGTCTCATTCTGATACATTTGGAACATCACCTATAAATGCACAAATGTGTGCATAATCTTCAAACATGCTAGACATATTGTAAACATTTGAGGTATCTCACTTAGAAACATCAGGAACATCATGTAAAATAGATGATGAACAGCCATAAAGTTTAAACATATTAGACATATCTTGAACGCTAGATGTATTTCATTTTGATACATCAGGAACTTTGTCTAAGTTAGTAGAAGAATTTCCATACACACAAAACATGTAACTCATATCTTCTACATGGGATACATCTCAATTTGATACATTAGGTACAACGTTTAAGTCAGAGAGATTCGCTCCAAAGTTACGAAACATACATGACATATTTACAACATTCGATGTGTTTAAGTTTTCTAGTCCCTCTAATTCGTACGCATTAAAAAAACTTGCAAACATCCATGCGGTACTTGTAAGTTTGTCATAATTTTTAAAACTTTCATTAATTTTTACTTTTGTAAATTGGTCTCTAACTGCACCTCACGATCATGACATTCATTCCGTTGCATCCAAACAAATATCATATATATTCTGACCTGCACTAACGTGTTGAGCTTTATTATTATCGTATGTAAGTACTAATGTACTTTTATCAGACTCACTTGTTGTATCTTTATACCCATAAGCCTCAAGAGGTGCCTCGTCATTAACAGCCTGCTCATTATTTACGTCAACTTGCTCTTGATTTTCAGTTGATTTTTCTTCTTGATTGTTAGCAGCATTTGCAATAAATGTTTTGCATCCATACAAGCTTAGAGCCAATACAAAAGCTACTACAACAAATGTCAAGATTTTGTTTTGCGATATTTTATTTTTTATGCTGTTCAAAATATCTCCTTATAAATATATTATTTATCTAAATTAAATTTACCCTTATAACTCTAATGAAACACCTTTTTTATAACATCAGCAACTTTGCTTACGTGATGTGTAATATGGTGAATTAAACTACTGTTTTGAGAATGCTGTGATATGGCGTTATCGATTGCATGTTGTTGATTAATAACGTTATTGCTGTGTAGAGCTACATTACTTTTCTCAGGAT
>CAVGFB010000109.1:0-5171 GCA_963628375.1 Gorillivita sp. (SeqCode) | reverse complement strand
CTTCACTAGATACTACTGAAGTTACTAATACATTTGTGTCTTCTTGCGATACCAAAACAGCTCCACTAGTCTGTTTTGCAAGCTCTCCAGTTTCTAATTTGTAAGTTTTTCCGTATAATTCCTTTTCTAAAACGATTTTATTCATTAATTCTCCTTAATTACATAACTCATCAATTCATAAAAAATACGAATTAAATTTATTAAAAATATATTTGGACAAATTATTATATATGTTTATAGACGCCTTAAACGTTGTCTCTAATATGAAGTTTTTTAATTAATTCACGATAATGATCTATATCACGATTTTTTAGATACGATAATAAATTACGCCTCTTACCAATAAGCTTCATAAGACCACTTCTACTGTGATTATCTTTAGGATGACTTTTAAGATGAGTTGTTAGGTTCTTGATACGTTCTGTAAATATTGCAACCTGTACATCAGCACTACCTGTATCATTTTTGCTTGTGCCATAGTCTTTAACTAATTCTTTTGCTTTTTTCTTATCTATACTTAATTTATTAGCCATTTTTTCTCCTTTATTCCTGACTTTTATGTAAATCTAAGTAAAAATGATGGAGTTCATTTAAACCGAGAATTACTTTTATATATTGAAATTTAACACATTATACCATTTACTGTTATTAATCTAAAAATTACAAAAAATATTAAAAAGTGGACTTATTAGAAAATCTAGTATATCCATATGGACAATCTTTGCAGAATCATCTTGTGTGTTGCTATCTATATTGTTTTCACCAAAAGCAACATTGTTACCAGATTTTAATGCACTTTCACTGCCAGCTGTAAAGTATCCAGAAGTTCCATTATTTGGATATGCATAAGTTGCATCGATATTTTTTGTATCGTAATTTGGAAGACACTTACAATTACTAAACATCAATGTAGAATTTGTTAAATTTTTGCTTAAACTTAAATTAGCATTACAATATATATATTTTAAATTCAAACAATTGCTAAACATATCATGACAATCAGTCAAAATGCTAAATTTTGAATTTAATAAATTTATGCTAATTAGATTTTTACAATTTTTGAACATAGAACCATTTGTTTTTAAACTGGATGTATCAAAATTAGATAAATTAAGTTCTGTTAGAGTGTAGCACTCTTCAAACATAGAAGTCATATTCACTATATTAGTTGTATTAAAACTTGAACAATCTAAATTAGCTAAATTGTTACATTGATAAAACATATATTGCATGTTGGATACATTAGTAGTATTAAACTTTGATAAATTAACAGATTCTAGAGATTTACAAACAGAAAACATTTTACTCATATCTTTAATATTTTCTGTATTTAGATACTCAAGTCCATTAATTAAGCTTAAAGAAGACATGTTATAAAACATACTGTTAGCTGAAGTAATGCCGTTGTAGTACGCAATAGTAGGATCTATAACTACATTTGTAATTAGTGACCTTGAAGAATTTCAACCTCAGCTTGACTCAGAAGTTGCACTTATTGGTAATAATACTCCTGAATGAGAATTTATATTTTCATCATAATTAAGATGTAGAGTAGATGAATCTATGTAACTATAGGCGCTCTTATTTGTTAAATAACCACTACTACCATTATTTGGATAGGCATAAGTAATATCTGTAATTGAAGCATTATATTTTGGAAGTAATACACATCCATTAAACATTTGAGCAGAATTAGATATCAATGATTTTGTTCAATCAATATTACTACAAATAGTTGTTAATTTTGAGCATCCATTGAACATATTACTTGTGTTGGTAACTTTATCTAATGTAAAACTATATAAATCACATCGAGAAAGAGACGTGCATGAAGCAAACATACCTGCAAATGTGGAGACATTTTTTGTATTAAAAGAAGATATATTAACGTTGTTTAAATTTAAGCAGGCATTAAACATGTAGCTCATATTTTCTACATTAGAAGTATTAAAACTAGAACAATCAAGAGAAGACACACAAGAACAATTAGAAAACATATAGCTCATGTCAACTACTGCAGCAGTACTTATGTTTGTAAGAGAAATTGCTGTTAATAGGGAATCTCCACTAAAAAAGTATGCCATATTTGTAACATTAGCTGTATTAAAACTAGATATGTTAATAGTTGTAGCTTTATTACAATTTAAAAACATGCTATTCATGTTAACAGCACTTTGAGTGTTAAATCCACTACAATCAATAGAAGCAGAGCCATTGTCAGAAAACATATGTGACATGTTTGACACTTTAGATGTATTTAGATATTTAAGTCCAGTTATTTGAGTACAGTTTGGCATTGAGCAAAACATATAAGATGTTGATGTAAGCAAACTAGATTCTGGAATATTAGCAAAAGACGGGTCAATTTCAACACTAGAGAACTGTGACCTGTCTAAAGATCAACCTCAATTGTCATTATCACTGGATTGGTTAGAATTAATTTCATATACTGAAACATCATTTGCAGTTCTTTCACTTTTTTTGTCATCATAAACTAGCTTTAATATATTTGAATTAGAATCACTGTCTTTATATGCATATGCTTGTGTTTGAGCTTCTTCTGTGTATGTTCATGTTATGTAACCAAAAGGATCATTATCGCTCTTAGCTAATAGCTCAGATACTTTATAACGATCAACTATTGTATAACTCAAAACTAAATTTTTTGATTGTTGTGGCTCTAAGACAATAGGCGTTGTTAATGTTTGTGCAGATGAACCAATGTAACCACTAAAATATACAGTTGTTGTTGTTGCATCTTTAATAGTTCATGTACCATAATCCGATCCTGATGGCTTGCCCTCATTGTTTGTCAAAGCAATCTGTGTAATAGTCAATTTTTTTGCTTCTGCTGTAGTATAAGTGTTTTGAATTTGTACGGTATCCGATGAGTTATACGTACCATTTGATTCACAATATACATTATTGCTACCAGGAAATTCTGATGCTTTCAAACGCGGAGTATTTAATTTTGTTGTTTTGTTTGCTTCATTTGTATTTGAGGTACTTGAGTTATCTTGGCTAGATAAGCTAAAAACTTCGTTTGTATCAACATAAAAATTCATAGGTGAAGACATTGAAAGTTCATTATTGTTATTTTGCTCATTTGAATTATCACCTATCAGTTTTTGTTCAAAGCCATATTGAGAAAAAGTTTCAGCAATACTGCTCTGTATATTAAAAAAATTACATGCAATATAAACCAATAACGAACATGAAAGAACAACAAAAAACCCTTTAAAAACTTTGTGATTTTTATTCATACTTACCTTCTTATTTGTTATCTTGGTTAAGAGCAACTTTAAGACCTTTGGCTAGCTGATCTGCACAACTTGTCTTTCTAGCTCCGCAAGTATTACCCTCAAAAGTTTTAATGACATCCTCAGCCTTCATGCCTTTTATAATTTTAGATATTGCTTTTAAATTTCCATTACAGCCACCATAAAAAACAACATCATTTATAATTCCATCTTTAACGTCAATATCAATTTGTTTTGAACATGTACCTTGCGTTTTATAACTAATCATAATCATCTCCGTTTATAATTTATATAAAATTTAAAGACTTTATATGACATCCCAAATGGCAATTTATTCATTGTCTTGCCAATTTTAACATATCTTTAATATATTCATCATTTATTTTCAATAATGTAATTCTATCAAATTTAGTATACAAAAGCATATAAATTAACTTAATTGTGCCAGAATTAATGTTAATTGCTTCATGATTTTTAGAACAACTTCGACAAATTAATCCACCATCTAGAATATTAAAAGAAAGATATATACTATCTGCAAAGTTAATAATATTTATACTTTTTTCACAATATATACACCTGTCAACAATAGGCCCTACACCCAAATAAAAACAAATTTTTCATAAAGCAGCAAAACATAATGGATTGTAATAATGTTTGTTTTCTACATTATCTATTGTGTAGAGAAACTTCTTTGTTATATCAAATAAATTATTACAGATAAGTTTATAGTGAGTTGATTTATATAAAAGCTCACTTACAACACTTGAACATAAAAATTTATCCATATTTTTTTTAATAGTTGAATGTCAAGTAATAAGTTTAACATCTCTTAAAATATATAGAGATTTTCCACGTACAGAATATATATCAACAATATTAAAAAGCTCTAATCTTGCTGAAAATATAGATGTAGGCTTTCTTGCTCCTTTTGCTACTGCTCTTAGCTGTGAGCCGTCCTCAAGTAAAAAAGTAATTATCAAATCATTTTCTGAAAGTTTTGTCTTTTTTAGAACAATAGCTTTAAATTTTTCTAGCTGTGCCATAGATTATTAAATTTCATTACCGTAACCAAATCTTATAATTTGATTTATATCTTTTCTTCAATGTTTTTTTATTTTAACACTTAAGTCAAGATAAACTTTTTTTTTGAAATAACCTTCTATATCTATTCTTGATTCAATTCCAATTTTTTTTATAACTCTCCCACCTCTACCAATAAGTATCTTTTTTTGACTGGGAGTTTCTATATATATAGTTGCATATATTTTAAGTAAATCAGTTTTATCTTTTCATTCAACAGAGTCAATTTCAACGCCTACACTATGTGGGACTTCTTCTTTTAAATTTAAAATTGCCTTTTCTCTTATAATTTCAGATATTATTACTTCATCTGTTTGATCGCATATTGTGTCTTTGTCATATCAAGGATGGCCTCAAGATAGATTTTCATAAAAACAATTTAATAAATTATCTATATTTGTATTTTTAAAAGCAGACACAAAAACTATCTCATCTCAGTCTAAAAGCTGACAGGCTTTATTTTTTTGAGATTGAAACTCATCATTATTTGATAATTCAATTTTTGTAAATATGCAAAACTTCTTAGCTTTTATATTTTTTATTCTGTTAATTATGAGTTTATCACCTTTGCCAATTGGTTTTGTAACATCAATTATCATTGCAACTACATCTATCTCACTAAGACCTAGGTATGTACTGTCGTTTAACTTTTTACCTAATGTATCAATTGGTTTGTGAATACCAGGAGTATCAATAAAAATAGCCTGCATGTTATTTGTGGTTAAAACAGCACGTAAAAGATGCCTTGTAGTTTGAGGCATATTTGAAGTAATTGCTACCTTTTGTTTAACTAAGGCATTAATTAAGGTAGATTTACCAGCATTAGGA
>CAVGFB010000108.1:0-6480 GCA_963628375.1 Gorillivita sp. (SeqCode) | reverse complement strand
TCTATATCCTGATCTAAAAGATCCATTATATGACCATGAGATAATTTAGCAGGATAGCAAACACTCTCCGAAGGCATGCTCTCAATGCCTCTTTGGTAAGTTTTTTTACTGCTTTTATCTGATAAAACTACTCTAAAACCAAGTGTTGTGAAAAACGAGTGTCAAAAAGGATAATTTTCAAACATGTTTAAAACACGAGGAATGCCTACAGATCCTCTTGTTGCTTGATTTTTTTCTAACACCTCTCTATTAAATATTAAGTCATTTTTGTATTTAAATAAATTTGGAACATCTTTTTTTTCATTTACTTTTGATGCTCCTCGCTCGCACTTATTACCTGTTATGAAGATCTTTCTTTTATTAGTTTTTTTATCAACTCCAAAGTCATTTATTGTAAGTAAACAATTATTTTCACACCCTTGACATCTTTTAGTAGTGTGTTTAATTTTTAATTGATCTATTTGCGATGCACTTAGCAATGTGCTTTTATATTGATGTTGCTGTTGTTTTTCTAAGTTATTAAATCTATCTCAAGCTAGTAGAGCTGCTCCATAAGCACCCATATGCCCTGCAATATTAGGCCGTATAACTTCATGCTTTGTTAGATTTTCAAATGCTTTTAAAATTGCGTCATTTAAAAAAGTTCCGCCTTGTACAACAATATGATTTCCTAAGGCTTTAGTGTCTCTCAGCTTAATTACTTTATAAAGAGCGTTTTTAATTACAGAATAGCTAAGACCTGCTGATATGTCAGACACACTCGCACCCTCTTTTTGTGCTTGCTTTACCCGACTATTCATAAATACGGTGCATCTGCTGCCTAAATCAACTGGCATTTTAGACTCTATAGCCAGGTTAGCAAAATCGCTAATTTTAATATTTAAGCTTTTAGCAAAAGACTCAATAAAACTGCCACAACCAGAGCTACATGCTTCATTTAACATTATATTTTCTATAACACCATCTTTAATTTGTAGGCATTTCATGTCTTGTCCACCAATGTCAAGTATAAACTCAACATTTCTATCAAGTTGTTGAGCACCTCTTAAATGAGCTATAGTCTCAACTTCTCCGCTATCTGCATTAACTGCTTCTAAAAGGAACCTCTCACCATATCCTGTAACAGTACAATGTGCAACTTTGCAGATATCATTGCCTTGACTATCTTTTGGTATCATGTTAAAAAAGTCTTCTAACATATTCCTGCATGTGCCTAAAACATTACCTTGGTTGTTAGCGTAATATTTATATAATATTTTACAATCTTGGCTAATAGCAACACTTTTAAATGTTGTGCTACCAGCATCAATACCTAGATAAATGTTTCCTTTATATTTTTTAATATCAAATGTTTGTATTGCTGCTTTTTTATGGCGGTCAATAAAATTTTTATATTCTGTTTTATTTTTGAATAGTGGATCTAGATGCTGTACTTCATTTGTATTAGAGTCAACAATTTTATGCAAATCGTCAATGATCTCTTTAACTGTTTTAATTGTTTTAGTTTCAGAAATATTTCCTTGAATAGCAGCACCACTTGCAACAAAAAGATGAGCATTATCTGGCACAATAATATGTTCATCATCAAGATTTAGAGTCTTGTAGAAAAGTTTACGAAGCTCATCAAGATATTGTAAAGGTCCACCTAAAAAAGCTACGTGACCTTTAATAGGTCTTCCACAAGCAAGTCCAGATATTGTTTGAGTAACTACACTTTGAAATATACTAGCTGCAATATCCTCTTTTTTTGCACCTTCATTCAATAGGGGCTGAATGTCAGTTTTTGCAAAAACTCCACATCTGCTTGCAATTGGATATATTGTTTTATATTGCTTTGCTAATTTGTTTAGACCTTGTGCATCTGTGTTTAGTAAAGTTGACATTTGATCTATAAAAGCACCAGTACCACCTGCACAAGTTCCATTCATTCTTTGTTCTATACCGCCATTTAAATATATTATTTTTGCATCTTCACCACCGAGCTCTATAGCTACATCAGTCATAGGAATAAAAAACTCAATTGTGCTTTTGCTTGCTATTACTTCTTGGATAAAATTGATATTAAGTAACTTTGCTAGAAAAAGACCACCAGAACCAGTAATAGCTACACTAACTTTAATATCATCTAGCTTCTGATATGTAGTTTTTAAGATATCTAGAACACTTGACTTTATATCTGAATAATGACGTTTGTATATGCTGTATATTATTTTGTTGTTGCTATCAAGGACTGCAAGTTTGACAGTTGTGGAGCCAATATCGATTCCCAACTTATAAATACAATTTTTAGGATTTATAAAATTAGTACCTAACTTGTTACAGCTAGGTACAATGTCTTTTTTATTCATAATCTAATTATTTATGAATTAACCAAAAAGCCCTCTTGCGTAGCTAGTACCTACAGGCATATCATATTTTACTACACCAATTTTTTCTTTTTCTTTGTCAAGCTCTGAGTTATATATTGTTTTTCCATTAACTTCTTTAATGTATTTGTTTAAATAAGATTGAGTTTGTTCTGGAAGCTGGTTTAGATTAAATAATTCTTCACATTGTATAATATCAACTAGTTTAATTATATAAATATATCCATCAGCTTCAATAAGACCGCTTTTGTCTCCAATATTCATTCCTGCCATCGTATTTTTAACTGCATCAGGCATCTGTATTAGACAATCATATGCAACATAATCAAAGTTGTATCCATTTGTATCTTCTGACGTGAGTTTTTTTACAGCGTCTTCAAAACTAATTTGACCAGAATTTATTTGATCAAGATAACTTTGTGCTAAACTTTTTTGACTTGAAGTAAACATTAGCTGATAAAACCCCTTAGAGCCATTAAGTTTATCTTTATACGTTGATATAAATTGTGTTTTTAAACTGTCTGGCACTTCAGCGTTTTCTACAAGAATTTTTGAAACTTTTGTAGATAATAAATAGTCTTTGACTTCGTTTGTAAACATTTCTAGAGTATAGTCATATTTACTTAAATTATCTAAGAATGCTTGTTCTGTATCGAATTGCTTTTTTTGATAAGCAATTTCCTTTTCAATTTCTGCTTGTGTAACTTCAATATTGTAGTTTGAAGCAATTTGTTTTGTTACCTCTGTGTTTATTTTTGTATCTAAAAATGAGCTTCTGATTTCACTTGCTTTTATATTTTTTGAATCAAGATAAGAGAATCAATCTGCATCTTCACTCATATTGTTAGATGCTCTGTATTTAGTAATTTCATCTGTAATCTCAGATTCCATAATTTCTACATTACCAATTTTGGCAGCGACACCATTAAAGTTTTTATTGTGTATAAAAAGCATATAGCCAGCAACTAAAAGTATAATTGCTACAATTATTAATATAACTTTAAGTGTTGTTTTTTTATTTTTCGATGTATTTGATTCAACGCCTAAAACTTTATCTGCACTGCTACTTTGAACATTTGTAGTTTCTTTATCTGACGAGCTACTGACTGCAGTTTCTGATATTTTAAGTTTTGTATTAGAAGTTTCTATATTGTTTTTTTGTGAATCCAAATTGTCTTTAATTTTTGTTTTGGCTGTAGAAGAACTCTGCTTATCAGAAAGACCATTTGTTTTTAAGACTTGATCTTTATTATTTATATGTAAAGTAGTCTTATCGTCTGTTTTGTCTTCTTTTGATGTAGTTTTATCAACTTCATCTTTTTTGTTTTCTTGCTTTTTTGTTGTTATAATTTCATCAAGATAAACAGGTTTTTCTTTTTTAATTTCACTTGAAATATTATTGTCGTTTTGTGTTTCTTTCTTTTCCATTTTCTCCTCACTTATTTAAATTATTTTAAGTAATTATATATTCTATAAACTTAAAGTAATTAATTAATTACAATTATTGTTATTCTATTAAATTTTTGAGAAGAGTGAATTATAAAATTAGCGACCGCTACAAGAAAAAACAACTAAAAAAGTCCTAAAAAAAATTTTGCAGTCTAGTAAAAAACTTATATTATTACAATAAAAAAGTTCAAGTTTTTGTCTGCTACCATTTTTATAAACGGCTTCGTTTCTTGATTCTACCTGTCACCATCCAGTAATGCCTGGTTTTACACTTAGAAATAAATCTTTATTCTCTCCATAATATTCAAGTTCTTCTTGTGTTATACAACGAGGACCAATAATGCTCATAGAGCCAGTTAAAACATTTATAAAATTTGGAAGTTCATCGATTGAAGTTTTTCTTAAAAATTCACCAAAGCGTGTTATTCTTGGATCGTTATCCACTTTATGTTCGTTGTGTCATTCTTTTATCTGGTTTTTCGTTAGGTATTTTTTAATATTATCTGAGTCTTTGACCATTGTTCGAAATTTGCATATATTAAACTCTTTGCCATTCTTTCCAACACGTTTTTGTAAATACAGAGGACATGCTTTTGTGTCAAAAAAAACAATAATTAATATTATTAATCAAATAGGAGACAGAAGAATAATTGTGAACAAACTAAACAGCAGGTCAAGAATACGCTTAAAAAATAAATAAAATTTTAAACCAACTCTTTTTTTATTTTTTATGTAAGAATCTTTATCCATATATATATATATATTCCTTTCAGCTGAATATTTTAGTTTAATAATTTACAAACAAAGTTTAAAAATTCTCAAAACTCAAAAATCATAACAAAATTTCAATGAATTATTGCAATTTTATATAATAAGAAAAGTAACTTTGTGGGTTTTAATTAGTATATTTTGTTAATATGACAATTTATAAAGAATAATGTTGTATAAAAAAATCTTTAAGGAGGATATATGTCAAGGAAATATGTAATGGCTGGAAACTGGAAAATGAATAAAACTGTTTCAGAAGGGGTTGGGCTAGCACAGCAAATTAGCAATGAATATGATAATTCATGAGCAGATAAGGTTGAGGTTATAACCTGTACTCCTTTCGTTGATCTTAAGCCAGTTATTGAAGTTTTTCATTTTGATAAACAAAATATAAAAGTAGGTGCTCAAAATTGCTACTTTCAACCAAGTGGAGCTTTTACAGGCGAGATTAGTGTTGACATGTTAAAAAATATTGGAGTTAGTCATTGTATTATTGGGCACAGTGAAAGAAGAGAGATTTTTAAAGAAACAGATGATCTTGTAAATAAAAAGGCACATGCCTTAATTAATGGGTCTATTACTCCAATTATTTGTGTAGGGGAGAGTTTGGATATTAGAGACAATAATACATATAACGAATTTGTTGAATCTCAAGTTCAAGCTGCTTTTGATTCAATTTCACTTTCTGATGCAAAAAATTGTATTATTGCTTATGAGCCAATATGAGCAATTGGAACTGGGCGTACTGCTACACCAGATCAAGCACAAGAAGTTTGCTCTACTATTAGAAATAAAATACAAGATCTATATGACAGCGATGTTGCTTCTAATATTCGTATTCTATATGGCGGATCCATGAAACCTGAAAACGCTTGTGGACTATTATCAAAACCGGATATAGATGGCGGACTTATTGGTGGTGCTTCTTTAAAGGCACAATCATTTATTGATCTTTGCAAAGCTTGTTTGTAGATTTTAGTTTTAATATTTAGAGGTTATTATGAATTTGCCAATATGTTTAATAATAATGGATGGATTTGGAATTGATGCTCCAAGTCGTGCAAACGCTATAAGTCAGGCAAATACTCCAAATTTAGACAAGTTGTTCAATAACAATGTTACAACTCAGCTCAATGCTAGTGGTGAGGAAGTTGGTTTGCCACATGGTCAGATGGGGAATAGTGAAGTTGGGCATTTAAATATAGGTGCAGGTAGGGTTGTTTACCAAGAATTAACTCGCATAAATCATGCATGTGAAGATAAAACATTGTTTGATAATTCTGTACTTAAGGATGCCTTTAAGTCTGCTAGTGGCTGTGATTCTGCTGTTCATTTAATGGGATTATTGAGTGATGGTGGTGTTCATTCTCATATAAATCACCTATATGCACTGATTGATATGGCTGCTAATATGAATGTTGAAAATGTTTTTGTTCATTGTTTTATGGATGGTAGAGATGTTTCACCTAAATCTGGTAAGTCATATATTGATAGTCTTCAAAACTATATTGACAATACTAATGAGTATTGCTTGAAGAACAGTTTAAATACTAAAGTAAAGATTGCAAGTATTCAAGGTAGATATTATGTAATGGATAGAGACAATAGATGAGATAGAGTGTATAGAGGTTATAGTGCTTTGGTTGAAGCATATCCTTTCAAAGACATTAAGCCCTCTCAAGTTATGTTAGATAGTTACGATAATAATATTACTGATGAGTTTGTTGAACCTATTGCATTAGACAATCGTGGTATTAAAGACGGTGACAGTGTAGTATTTTTTAATTTTAGACCTGATAGAGCAAGAGAAATAACTAAAGCGATGATGAACGATAACTTTAGTGAATTTGACGTTTCAAAAAGGCCTAAAGTAAATTTTGTATGTTTTACTGAATAT
>CAVGFB010000107.1:0-2878 GCA_963628375.1 Gorillivita sp. (SeqCode) | reverse complement strand
ACTTATATGCTGTTTATCGCTACATTATAGAAAGCTTTAAACTATTAAATAAGGATGTAATATTACTTGTAAAGCTTAACAATACCGAAGATATAGACTCTTCCTCCTCTGATTTAACGTCAACTTGTTCAGTGTTAGTTTTATCAGCTGTTTTATCTGCAGCTTTGTCCTTTGTAGTCGCATCTGTACTACTTGATTTGTCTTTTTCTGTGTCAGCTTCTGTGTTGCTTGATTTATCTCGGCTAGTGTCAGGCGTTAAAGAGTCGGTATTTTGTGAATTTGAGCTAGTTGACGTATTATCAACTTTTTGATTTGTGCTTGTATCACTAGTTAAAAGCTTTTCATTTGAAGCTGAAACTAAAGTTTGTGGAGTATCGTAATAGGTTACAGCTTCTGTTCTTATCTCTGTCCCCATTCCACATTTTGCATATGATTTTCCGCCTTTGGCGTATCATGTGGCATTCGTAGTTCCACTGCTATTAGTTAAACATCCTCCACTAAGATCATTGTTAGCTAAATCTATACTAAAATTAGGTCCTAGTTTTATAGTACTAAGCTTAATACCAAATAACATTTGGTCAAAATTTTCAACTTTTTTTGTATTAAAATTGGAAAGATCTAAACATTCAAACGTTGAAGGTCCATATCAGTTAAACATTTCAGACATATTTGTAACATTAGATGTATCTCATTTTGACACATCGGGTACAGAATTTAGAGAAGAAGCATTTATTCCATATTCTCCAAACATATAAGACATGTTTGTGACATTTGAGGTACTTGACGGTGAAGAGTTTCATTTTGACACGTCAGGTACTTGGTTTAATGAGGTAGATGCACGACCATAACCACTAAACATATGTGTCATGTTTTCTACCTTAGATGTATTTCATTTTGACACGTTAGGTACTTGGTTTAATGAGGTAGATGCACCCCCATATCCAGCAAACAAACCACTCATATCCATTACACTTGAAGTATTTCACTTTGACACGTCAGGAACAAGGTTTAGAGAAGTGGAAACATAACCATAGCTAGCAAACAAGCCATACATGTTTGTAACGTTCGATGTGTTCCAATCTGTAACATTAGGAACTGTATTTAATGTAGTTGCATCAAGTCCATATGAAGCAAACATTCCAAACATATTATTAACGTTAGAAGTATCTATATTCTCAGCTCCTTCAATTGATTCTGCAGCTGCAAATCCGTAAAACATTCATGCTGTACTCGTAAGACCACTGTAGTTTTTAAAGCTAGCATCTATTGAAACTTTTGTAATTGTTTTTCTCATATCATTCCACCCTCATGAGGCTTGCTCAGTAGCGGCCTCGGGAATGTCATATGGGCTTTCGTGCGTTGTTTTTTGTGTATCATATTTTAATACTAGAGTAGTTCCGTCTAAGTAGCCGTAAGCGCTACATGGATTGGTGTCAAAGTAAGTTACCGGCTCTGTTCTTTTATTTCCACCCATTGCACATTTTGCATATCCAATACCAGTATTATCATACCATGTTGCATTTACCTCTCCTTTACTGTTAGTTAAACAGGCACCTGCTGATGTTAAGTTTAAATTGAATTTAGTACCTAACGTAATTTCCTTAAGCTTTACGCCAAATAACATATTTAAACATTGAGCCTTAGTCGTATCAAAACTTTGTAAATTTAGAGATAAATTTGTACTTTTACTACCATAATCAGTAAACATAGACCTCATGTCTGTAACGTTTGATGTGTTTCAGCTTGATACATCAGGAGTAGAAGTTAATCCAGTGGATGAATAGCCATAACCTTCAAACATGCTTGACATATCTGTAACACTTGAAGTACTGGATGGAGAGGTATTTCATTTAGATACATCAGGAGCAGAAGTTAATCCAGTGGATGAATAACCATAATTTTTAAACATCAAAGACATGTTTGTAATGCTAGACGTATTTCAATTTGATACATCAGGAGCAGAATCTAAAGCAGTAGATGAATATCCATATTCAAAAAACATTTTATACGTATCTGTAACATTGTTTGTTTTTCATTCTGACACAGCAGGAACAACATTTAAAGCGGTAGAAGAATATCCATAGCCAGAAAACATATCTGACATAGTTGTAACACTTGAAGTACTGGATGGAGAGGTATTTCATTTAGATACATCAGGAGCAGAGTTTAGGGCACTACTGCCATGACCATAATTTTCAAACATATAACTTACATCTGTTACTTTTGAAGTATTTCAATCTGAGACATTAGGAACTGAATTTAATTTAGTAGATGAATAACCATAGGACGTAAACATATATTTCATATTTTCTACGCTAGAAGTATTTCAATTAGACATATCTGGAACTGAATTCAAATCATTAGAAGAATACCCATAAGCAGCAAACATTTGTAACATATTTGCTACACTTGAAGTACTGGATGGAGAGGTATTTCATTTAGATACATCAGGAGCAGAAGTTAAACCAGTGGATGAATAACCATAGCTAACAAACAATAAAGACATATTTGTAACCTTAGAAGTGTTTCAATCTCTAACATTAGGTACTGTGTTTAGTGTATCTGAATTCGCGCCATAAGCAGCGAACATTGCAGTCATATCTTTAACGTTAGATGTATCTATGTTCTCAGCTCCTTCAATTGATTCTGCAGCTGCAAAATTATAAAACATTCATGCTGTGCTTTTAAGTCCACTATAATTTTTAAATGTTGCATCTATTGTAACCTTATTAAATGATTCTCTATAATCATTTCATTTTCAGTCACTATCTTGAGTAGCTTCTGTAGGGATATCATATGGGTTTTCATGAGTGGACTTTTTATCATCATAAGTAATTACAAGTGTAGTTACACCAGACTCTGCTGTATCCTTATATCC
>CAVGFB010000106.1:0-2660 GCA_963628375.1 Gorillivita sp. (SeqCode) | reverse complement strand
AGCTGGGTTCAGAACGTCGTGAGACAGTTCGGTCCCTATCCTCCGCGGGCGTAAGGAAATTGAAGGAAGTTGTCCCTAGTACGAGAGGACCGGGATGAACGAACCTCTGGTGTAGCGGTTGTTAACCAATGGCATCGCCGCATAGCTACGTTCGGAATGGATAACCGCTGAAAGCATCTAAGCGGGAAGCCACACCTAAGATGAGTTTCCTTTTTGGTAAGAATCCTTGTAGACTACGAGGTTGATAGGCTGCAGGTGTAAGTACGGTAACGTATTCAGCCGAGCAGTACTAATTGTTCGAGCTCTTTATTTTTTTATAATATAATGTTATAAGCGTAAAGTAAGTCTACTGAATATAGGTAAATATTTCTTTATGATTTTATTTGAAACTATGTAGCCGCCAGGGTGCATGATTTAGTGCCCCTTGCGAGTGTGACCAGGGAGATGAGGATCACCCGATTCCATTCCGAACTCGGTAGTTAAGCTCATCATCGCCAAAAGTACTGCAGTATGGCACTGTGGGAGGATAGGACGTCGCACTCGCAAGAGGCACTTTTTTTATTTATCTTTTTGTATCTATAAATTTATCTTTTTTATTTTTTAGTTTGTGGGATAATTTATAAAAATTTTTAAGGAAAAAGATGAATAAATCTAATAAATCAATTTTTTACTCCAATAATTCAAGAAAATTTGTTATTTTTGGAATCGCTATCTTTATTGTTCTTGTTATTGTTGTTACTCTTATCTTTATTAATAATAATAATTTTGATAAAAATACAACTGCAGATAGATCTGCTGCAAATAATGAATTTGCTATTATGTCCACAACAGATATGCATGGTAAATGTTGAGACACAGATCTTATAACTGGAAAGAGCATTCCTCAAAACTATATGACTTGTAAAACTGCGGTTAATAAAGTTCGTAATAATTTTAAAGATAGAACACTTTTATTCGATAATGGAGATATATTCCAAGGAAACGTAATTTCACGTTACAACTTTGCGCAAAAAAGAGATCATATTGATAGTGGTGTTAACCCATGTGCTCTAAGCATGGCAGATATTCACTATGATGGATATACTCTGGGCAATCACGAGTTTAATTACTCTTGAGATATACAAAAAAGTACTTATGATTGACTCGCAAGTAATGGAGTTCCTTGTGTTTGTGCAAATATATATAATTCAAAAACAAACGAGCGTATCTTTAGCCCCTACATGTTAAAAACAATTCAAGTTGAAGGTAAGGATTTTACTATAGCTGTTATAGGACTTGAAAATACAGATATTAAAAGATGAGACCCTGAGGCTAACTTTCCAGATCTAATTTTTCATTCGCCAGAGAACACTAATAGCGACTTAAGTTATGAAATATCAAAAGTACAAAATGAGATTAAAAATTCTAATATTCATGTAGATTTTACTATTGTTAGTATGCACAGTGGTATTTTTACCGACGGAACAACTACGGATAATACTCCAAAATGAGAGGAATGAAGAAAACAAGCTGAGAACCCAATTGTCTGAGGGCAAAATTCAGAGAGCCAAGCATTAAGGTCTGTTATTAAAAGTAAGGACGTAAATATGTTTATTATTGGTCATGATCATGAGTCTTCAACATCTAATCACTTAGAAAAAAACTCAGAAGGTAAGGATGTTTTGATAGTCAACGCTGCTAGATTTGACCTAACAAGATCAATCTATAAAGTAAACGTAGCAGAAAATGGGGACAAGTCTATTGAGTATGTTGAGTCTGAAAATCTGGATTTAAAATCTTATAATCAAGATAAAGATTTAAGAGAAAAACTTGAACCTTATGCAAAATCGACTCAAGAATATATATCAACTCCGATTGGTAAAATAGAAGACAATTGAGATGATAATAAAGAGTTTAGTATTTCAGATCTCTATACTAAACAGACTGATTCTATGGATCTAGTTGCTCGTTCCATGTTGTGAGAAGGAAACAAAAAGATAAAAGAGAAGTACCAAACAGAAACAAATTTAAAACAAGCACTAAAACAGAAAAATATTGAGAATATAAATTTTAATTTTGATAAGTCTTGCGATGCAGTTATAATGCCGTGTGGTGCTAATGATATACCTAAAAAAAACGAGTTAACGATTTCTGATGCTTATCAGCTTTATAAGTATGAAGGTACTTTGGATTGTTTAGTAATTAGTGGGCAAGAGATTAAAAATATTTTAGAATATAACGCATCTTACAGATTGGGCATTGTTGGAGAAGGAGAAGATAGACACGCTGAGGTAATAGGAAACAAATTCACCAATACACTAGTCTATGGTCTTAACATTACATATAATCTTAGTGCACCAAACGGGAGTAGAGTGACTATAGGAAGCTTTTCAAACGGGAAAGAGTTTAACTTAAATAGCAATTATATTATTGCCATGCCTGCATATTTACGTGGTAATACTGATAGTCCTTATCTAGGAAATCTCGAAAATAATTTTTGTTTGTATGAGCAAAGTTTTAGCGAAGGAGCGATCCAGGATTTAATTGTAAAATATATCAAGTTTACAACAAACAAATATAATATGATTTATAGAACGAAAAATGTTGCAAAAAATGATGAAGTATCAAGTCAATGAAAAATAACTTTTTAAGTAATCAAAAATAAGGAATTTATATGTCTA
>CAVGFB010000105.1:0-3862 GCA_963628375.1 Gorillivita sp. (SeqCode) | reverse complement strand
ATATTATCCATATGATATACATGGATGCGGAGATCTATACTGCTCACTTATTATAGCTAGCTATCTTAAAGACAGAAACATTACTAAAGCTTGCAAGACTGCTTCAAAATATATCGTAGGTGCAATAGAATACACTATCGCTCACCCTGATTTAAAAAAATTGGGAATATCTTATGAACCACTACTTAAAAATTGGGTTTTGTAAGCTAAATTTTTCTAATTGGTAAAAAGTAAGCAACAATACAACAAGCTCCACAACTAAATAAAATAGTAATAATCTCTATTACTTGCGGTGTTCAAAAGACCATGTTAGGATTAAAATAGTTTGAAAGACACAAACCAAAAGTAAGCAATATTGCAGATAAAATACAACTAAATATATTTAATCAACGCTTCCTTGCCTGAAAAATAAGGGAAGTTATTAGAGCTGGTAAAATTCAAGCTAAAAAGCGAATTCAAATATATGGCATCAAAACTACATTACTTTCTATGGCAGGAACAACAATACATAGCACGCTCCCTAAAACAACACTTATAAAAGCATTTTTTGGTTTAAGTAATACACCAGTTAAAACAGGCAAACTTAAAGCTCACCCGTAATAATTAAATAGTGGATAGGTAATAGATACGCATGAATCAATGTTGTTGTTTTTTGAGCTTCGAATTGTTATTATTACCCAAATTGTAGAGCACACAAAAAGAAGTACTGAACAAATATAGCTTTCTTTTAAAAAGTAAGTTAAGGCTAAAAAAAGATATGTTAAAAAAATACCAGCTGCTGGATATATCAAAGAACCAATAGCTATGATACCTAACACATATAGATGTATGTTTGGATCATGAAAAGTGTTTGACAATGCGTTTAAATTATATGAGCTTAATCAGATAAAATAACATGCAACAGCACAAACAAATACTCTTGAAATAATATGTTTTGCCCAATTAGAAAATTTAAAATCAAATAATTTAGATTTTTCTTTGGGTTGAGTGTAGTTTTTTGGCTCATTAGGCATTGGCATTGTGTTGGCATTCTGTTTTAATAATTGTGGAATTTGCCTCTTCCCAGCTTTGGGACGCCCCATAAAGGGAGTTAGAAAATCTCTAAACTCATTTACCGTAATGTATCTGTTTCTTGCATCAGGAGAAAGAGCTTTGAAAAGAACATCATCTAACAAGGGAGATAAGTCCTGTCAATAACGAGAAGGAGGCACTATAGTGTTATCGTATATCGCATTAAGAGAACTTGTGAAAGAATTAGTAAAAAATGGGTTTGTTCCTGTAAGCATTTCATAGGTGATTGAAGCTAGAGCTCACTCATCACACCTAACATCTAAGTTTTGTTGTCTTATTTGCTCAGGCGGAATATAACCTATAGTTCCTGCATTAGCTCTACCATAACCAAACTCATCCGATAGTGTAGCTAGTCCAAAGTCAGTTACTTTAACGTTTCCTTGTTTGTCAATCAAAATGTTGTCAGGCTTTATGTCTAGATGAAGCACTCCCTGTTTATGTGCTGCACTAATAGCTTTAGATACCTCGTTAAATATGAAAGTTATCATATCAAGGGTTATTTCATTTTTAAAAGAAGATAAAAATTGTGTCAAGGTGTAGCCTTCAACATATTCCATAATAATGTATGCCGTGCTATTTTGAAGTTCAAAATCATAAACAGTTACAATATTTGAATCCTGTATCATAGCAGCAGTTCTGGCTTCTGCAAGGCCTGGTAAGTCTTCTTGTCAATTTATAGGATTTGTAGAAAAAGAATTTTGATTGTTTTTTAATGTTTGATTGTGAGGATTAATTTTTGTTGTTGCTTCGCTTTCATTATTTTCATAAAGTCTATTTGTAACCTGATCAACATTAATTGTATTTCCTTCACTATCTGAGTAATTAGACCTTAGTTTTATACATTTTATAGCAACATATCTTCTAATACGTGTATCTCACGCAACAATTACCTTTCCATATCCTCCCTCGCCTGCAACGCTTACAGGATTGTATCTATCAAGAATTAAGTTATTAATTTCATTCATAATTTAGCTTAAAGTAGATGAGAGAAGAATAGCAGAATACTTGGACGTAGTATTACCAGAGATTCTGTAAAATTGTACATTGTTTTTGTTCGCTGTTATTACACATTGTTGAAAGGTATTAATATCAACATCATTAGAAATTTTAAATTCAAGCAGTTTAGGGCAAGGATAATTTCTAAAACTATTTAATAATTGCTTTATTAAATTTAAATCACAATTAACACTAAATCCAAAAACGTTTGCTTCAAATTCTTTTGCAAAATCTAAGATTTCAGTAACAAAACTTTCAAAATTCTCACTTAATATTTTTGTGCTATCCACATCCACTTTTGTAAAAATAGGATGAGAAGTTACCTGTCTTAGTCCCATCAAGGCACACTTAAGCTGTGTTGAGCTTTTAATATCACTTAACAGATAACCATCAAAAGATGTGGATTTTTTTTCTCTTAAATCTTCATAAATTCTGCTCAGTTGAACATACTCATCCTTAGCTTTAAGCAAAGATTGTCTAGAATTACTATCAATATCAAAACTCGGAGTTCCAATTTCAACTAGTATATGTTGAACTTTAATTGAATTTAACAGAGAAATTGAAGATGAACATAATTCTAAAATTTGCGAGCTTTTATACTTGTTTTGAATATTTGAATATACAATATTTTTAGTATTTGCTACAAATACAGAAAACCCAGCTAGCTTATCTAGAACATAAACTTGTCTTAGTGATTCCAGATCAAAAATATTAATCAACTCTAGATTATTGTAATCTAGAAAAAGTTTCTTTAATCCATACTCTATAGGTCGAGATAAAACAAGTTTATCTTTGTTAAATCTTAATTGAATGTCTGACATAAAGTTTTAATCTTCCAAATTTATATTAATTATATTAAAAAAATATATATTCAGTTAAATTTTTAAAATCAATAGTTTAAAATTCTGTTCACACACTAAAGGAGAAACATGATTGACGCCCTTGATTATTATCAATATGAGGATACGGATATATACTATAGAGCTGGTCTTCCGCTTCCTTATGGCACAACAATACACAATGGGATTGCAAACTTTTCTATAAATTCTCAACATGCAACAAACTGTTGACTAGTGCTCTTTAGAAAAGGAGAGAGCAAACCATTTGCAAAAATTAAGTTCTTGCATTCTTTTAGATTAGGGGACAACTTTTCAATGATGGTTAAAGGCCTTGATATTAATAACACTGAATACGGTTATAGTTTTGATGGTCCATACGATGAGTCAAAGGGCCTGTTGTTTAATAAAGATAATATTTTATTGGATCCTTATGCAAAAGTTATTACAGGTCATGATAATTGAAGACAACTGGATTACTCTAGAGATGTATATCCATTTAGGTCACTTTTACAAAATGTAGAGTTTAATTGACATGACGATAAGCCTCTAGATATCCCTATGCAAGACTTAATAATTTATGAGATGCATGTTAGAGGTTATAGTATAGACAAATCTTCAGATATAGAATGCAAAGGAACATATAAAGGTATTATAGAAAAAATACCATATTTTAAAGAACTTGGAGTAAATTGTATTGAGCTTTTGCCTGTATTTGACTTTGACGAAAGAGAATATGAAACTTATCCAAACTTTGATGCAGAATGTAATTTTTGAGGATATTCTACGCTTGGTTTTTTTGCTCCTAAAACTTCATACTCATATTCTAAAAAATCACATCTTGTAATACAAGAATTTAAAAATATGGTCAGATGTTTACATGAAAATGGCATTGAGATAATACTCGATGTTGTTTTTAATCATACAGCTGAAAACTTCAATATATATAGCTATAAGGG
>CAVGFB010000104.1:0-3479 GCA_963628375.1 Gorillivita sp. (SeqCode) | reverse complement strand
ATATATTGTCCATGAATATCTGCCAAAACTCTATGTTGATAATTATTAAACTCAACAAATGAAGTCAAATAATCAAAGCCTCGTTTTTTTTCAGTATGAAAGATATGAGGTCCATAATTGTGAATCAATATACCATGATCGTCTAAAGAATCATACATATTACCAGCAATATGAGGGCGCTTTTCTATAATTAAAACTTTTTTATTAGCACTGCTTAATTTCTGTGCTACAACAGCACCCGCAAATCCACATCCAACAACTATAGAATCAAATAACTCAATATTGACATCGTTAATTTTTTTATAAATCATAAAGTCTAAATTAGTTTGCCATAGTCTGAGACTGAACAGCTGTTATTGCTACAACACCAACTATGTCACTTGCAGAACATCCACGAGACAAATCATTTACAGGTCTTGCAATCCCTTGAGTTAAAGGTCCGTAAGCTTCTGCTCCTGCAAGTCGTTGAGTTAACTTATACCCAATGTTTCCAGCATCAAGGTCAGGAAAAATCAAAACATTAGCATGACCTGCAACAGGACTACCTGGAGCTTTGCTTTTTGCAATCTCATCAACAATAGCAGCATCAAGCTGTAGCTCTCCATCTACTGCAAGATTTGGATCAAGTTCATGAACTAACTCTGTTGCATCTATCACTTTTTTAGTATCATCATTTTTTGCTGAACCTTTAGTTGAATGTGAAAGCATAGCAACATATGGAGTTTGTCCTATAATGTTTTTAAAACTCTTTGAACTGTTGATAGCAATATTTGCTAGTTTATCTACATCAGGCATAGGTTCAAGTCCACAATCAGAATAAACAAATGCACCATGATGCCCGTATTCACAATTTGGTACAATCATTACAAAGAAACTACTAACATACTTAACTCCCGGTGCAGTTTTTAAAATTTGAAGAGAAGGGCGTAAAACATCTGGTGTTGAATGACATGCACCTGACACCATACCGTCTGCTCTTCCTGTTTTTACAAGCATAACACCAAAATAGAGCTCGTCTTTAATAGTCTCTTTTGCACTTTCTAAGGTTACACCTTTATGCTTTCTGAGTTCGTAGAATTTATTTGCAAATTCTTCTTTAAGATCGCTATTTAATGGATCTATTACACAAGCTTTCTCTAAATTGTATTTCGAATTTAAAATATCTTGCTCGCTTCCCAAAATAATAAGGTTAGCAATATCTTCTGCAAGTATTTGCTCTGCAGCTTCAAGTGTCCTATTGTCTCCTCCTTCAGGCAATACAATAGTTTGCTTGTTTTGTTTTGCTCTTAGTTTAATTTCTTCTAAAAATTTAGACATTTATACTCCTATAATTGAATTAAAGTTTTTTACCTGTAACGATCTCATAAGTATCGCGCGCAATCATATATTCCTCTTGAGTTGGAATAACAAAAATCTTGATTTTACTATCTTGAGTAGAGATTTCTCTTTCTTCGTCACTTCTTATCTTGTTCTTTTCAAAATCAAGTTTAAATCCAAGTCCGTCTAGCTTTTTAAATACGTTTTCACGGCATACATTGTCATTTTCGCCAATTCCTGCACTCATAACAATAGCATCAACATCCCCATTAAGAACAGCATAGTATTGACCTATAAACTTTCTGATAGTGTAATAGTAAACATCAAGTGCTAAACGAGCACGCTCATTTCCGCTTTCTGCAGCTTCATTAACGCTTCGCATATCATTAGACACACCACTAACACCCAAAAGTCCAGACTCTTTATTCATAATATCTGACATTTTTGTAGTGTCAATGCCTTCATGCTCCATAACAAATGTAACAATTGCAGGGTCAATGCAACCACATCTAGTTCCCATCATAATACCGTCCAAAGGAGTAAGCCCCATACTTGTATCAAGGGCGCGTCCTGCCCTGCTAGCTGTAATACTTGTACCATTACCTAGATGACATGTGATAACAGATGTATCCTTGATATCTTTGTTCAACATAACAGCAGCTCTCTCTGTTAAATACCTATGCGATGTACCATGCATGCCATATCTTCTAATTGAATATTTTTTACACAAATCATAAGGAAGTGGATAAGTAGCAGCAACTTTAGGTAATTTATTAAAATAACCAGTATCAAAAACGCCTACCATTGGAACACTTGGCATTAACTTTTGGCAAGCTTCTATTCCCATAAGGGACGCTTTATTGTGCAAAGGAGCAAGCTCAGCATACTCTATAATTTTATCTATAACATCCTTTGTTATAAGGCAAGACTTTGAAAATTCCGTACCACCCTGAACAGTCCTATGTCCTACAGCTTCAATCTCATCAAGAGAACTTATAGCACTATCTGGACCTGCCAAAAGAGTGTCCACAACAGCTTTCATAGCATCTGTATGATCATTAAGCTCAATATTGTCTATTGTGCTTTTATCAAGGCCATGTTTGTGAAAACTTTGTGGTGTTCCTATTCTTTCACAAATTCCTTTGGCTAATACCTTCTTACTTTCAACTTCTAGCAGTTGATACTTTAGCGAACTGCTTCCAGCATTAATTACTAATACTTTCATAAATCTCCTTATTAATTGACTAATTATTGATTTATACCTAGAACCTTTATTTTTGCTTTACAAATCTATCGGCAATTTTACCAGTGTAGAGCTTTTCTCCTCCATTTATATGTAAATGTAGGTGACCTACTGACTGACCTCCGTCTGATCCTGTGTTTATTGAAACTCTATAGCCTGAACTGTCAATTCCTTTAATTTTTGCTACCTCACTTGCAACGTGAAGAAGCTCTCCTAGAATATCTTTTGGAACATCGTCTGAAAGACTATCATAATGTTCTTTTGGAATTACCAATGTATGAACTTTACTACATGGATTAATATCTTCAAAAGCTAAAACTTTCTCTGATTCGTAAACTTTTGTGCAGGGGATCTCCCCTTTTACCATCTTACAAAAAAGACATTCTTCTTTTTTCATCATGCCTCCAATTTAGAATTAACATTCTGAGTATAGCACATTAAAAACTTTATTCTACTATCCTTACCTATTTCTTAACACAAAAAAACTCATTGGTTTTATCCAATGAGCAAACTTTTTACTTTATGTATTATTTTATAATTATCAATTATATTTTAATTTTTATTTTCCTTGCTCTTCAAGTCTTTTTTTTGCAATTTCTTTTTTTGCTGCATTACTTGGTCTAATTTGTATTTGCTTGTCAAGTGTGTAACCTAGATATTTTCCCTTATATGATTTTGGATATGTTCCATGACTTCACTGTCAACCAGCAGATAAACTAACTCCAACTTTTTTTGCTGCTAATCTATAATTTAAGCCTTCTTTCCTTGCGTCTATATATGCATCAATTACCTCATCAGAAAGCATTTTTTAACTCCTTTAATAAAGATTTAAAATAAGATTTATGTATTATACAAAGTTATTTTTTTATTACCCTATTATTTAAATTAAATAAGAAAATAATTATAGAAACAATAGAAA
>CAVGFB010000103.1:0-2790 GCA_963628375.1 Gorillivita sp. (SeqCode) | reverse complement strand
CAGATAAGGTAAATGATCTAATTAAATTCTGTACACATTAGTTAATTTTAAGTTGTTTAACATAAAAAATTATACATATAATAAATATTTAGATGGGTTATGTTCTGTTTTAGATTCTCATTGCCACATTGGTCTAGTTAAAAATTCTAGTAATTATGCAAAATGTTTGACTAAATTTAGAGCTATATCTTATGGAGTTGTTCCTTCTAAATTTGAATTTGAAAAAACTCTAGAAAATGAAAATATTTATGTTGGAATTGGGTTCCATCCATTAGAAGTAATTAAATATAGTGATACTTCTAAAGAGCTTGAATTTTTTAAAAATAATATTGAAAACACTCAATTTATTGGAGAAATTGGTCTTGACTTTTCTAAAAATAATGAAAAACATAAAGATATTCAAATTCATGTTTTTAAAGAAATTTGTAAGTGTTTATCTAAATGTAAAAATAAAATTATCAGCATACACTCTGTAAACGCTTCTAAATATATTCTAGATATTCTTACATCAACTAAAGCAGACAAGAACAACACAATTATTTTTCATTGATTTAGCGATTCTTGCAAGTATTTAAATGATGCAAAAGACAGAGGATATTTATTTTCTGTAGGACCTAGAATGGTCCAGTCAAGACGTGGATTTGAATATGCACGTCAAATACCAGAGAGCAAATTATTAATAGAAACTGATTTACCGTGAGACAATCAAGAATTAACATGCGAAAATCATTTTAATATTTTAAATGATTTTTTACTTTACTTAAGAGAGATAAGACAAGTTTAGTTATTATTTATTTTTAAGTATGAAGCTTAGAAAATACCTTTCCAACTTGTTCTTCTATAACAAGATCTGCTATATCGTCTTTTTGAGTTTGAGTTTTATTAATTAGGCAAATCTTATCACCTCTAAAATAGTTTATTAAACCACAAGCAGGATATACTGTAAGAGATGTCCCAGCAATTATAAGAAGCTTTGCACTTGATATTGCCATAATTGATTTATCTATAGTGTTATTATCAAGCATTTCTTCATATAACACCACATCAGGCTTTATAATGCCTGTGCATCCGTCTACCCTACATTTAGGTATTCAATTATTTTTTTCAATTAAATTACATAGTTCGTCAACTGTATAAAAATGATTACATGAGGTACAATAATTTCTATGAACGCTACCGTGCAATTCTAATACCTTTTTGGATCCAGCACTTTGATGAAGTCCATCAATGTTTTGAGTTATTACACAACGTAGTTTACCTGCGTCCTCTAAGTTTTTTAGAAATATATGTGCAGGATTAGGCTTTATTTTTTTGTCTAATGGAAGCATTCTAGAGGTGTAGTATTTATAGAATTCTTTAGTATTTTTATAAAAAAAGGAATGTGAGATTATCTGTTCTGGGGGATATTTATACTTTTCTGCATATAGACCATTTTTAGATCTAAAATCTGGCACGCCACTCTCTGTACTAACTCCAGCACCCCCAAAAAATACAATATCATCATTTTTGCAGCTATCAATATAACTTTGTAAAACATTTATTTTGTCTTTTAAATTACTCATTTTATTTATCTTTGTCTCAAACATCCAACTTAATTCCAATAGTTTTACCTGAAAATTTATCTTCTGGGTTTTTGGAATTCAATGTTTTTTTGTAGTGATTAAACGATTTTTTAACATACTTAAATCCAATATATAACAATGGAATATTTGCATAAACCATTAAAATATTTGCCATATCAGATAAGCTCCATAGACTAGATAAATCCATTCCTGCAAAATTTGCTAATACTCCAAACGCAACAACAAATACACATCCAAGTTTTATAAATGTTAGAAAAACTCTACCCCTACAAATTCTTTTCGCACACATCTCACTAAACGTTAAGAATCCTGCAAGGGTTGTTAAAGCAAACAGTCCGTAACACAAACTTACAATTATTGTAACTATATTTGAGTTAAGTCCTGCACTGCTAGATAAACTGTCACAGCTTGCAATAAATTGGTCTAGTTTACCTAGACTTAATCAAGATGTATCTTTAAGTCACATTTGAGACAAAATCACAATAAAAGCTGTTGGTGTACATATTACAACTGTATCAAAAAAAACTCCAATGCTTTGAACGTTTCCTTGTTCACATGGGTGTTTAGCATTAGAAGCTGCAGCAGGCATACTAACAGTTCCCTGCCCTGCTTCATTTGTCATAAGTCCTCTTTTTATGCCTTGTATTAAAGCTACTCCCAAAGAACCACCAAAAATAGCTTCAGGTTTAAATGCCCCTGTAAATACAGCACTAAAGAATCAAGGGATTAAATTTCAGTGTAGAGCAATTAACAAAAGTGCAGTTAGTAAATATAAAACTGCCATAATTGGTACACAAAAATCTGTAAATTTTGATACAAACTTAATTCCTTTAAATGTCATAAGAATAATTGAAATTATCATGATTAAAAAAACTACATAGTTAAATACAGAATCATTCGGTATGTCTGTGTTTGTGATACTAGATGCTAACATGTTTATGCCACTAATAGTATTAAATCCCTGTGCTGGCAAGCATAAAAAAGCATATACTATATATAAGCTTGAAAGACCGACTCCAACTCATGCAGCATTTTTAAGAAGTTTTGTCCCGTAAAAAGGCATACCACCAATATATGATTGTCTATCTTTCTGTTTAAAAATTTGACTTAAAGTACTCTCTACAAAAGATGTTGCCATACTAAATATTGCCGATATTCACATTCAAAATAAAGCTCCTGGTCCTCCAATACTTATAGCTCCTGTAAC
>CAVGFB010000102.1:0-21096 GCA_963628375.1 Gorillivita sp. (SeqCode) | reverse complement strand
ACAATGACACTAAAACTGCCATTACTATAGACAGCAAGCCTCCAACCATTAAATTCCTTGTTTTTTTATTTACGTTTAATTTCATTTTTCCTCCTTTTATTATTTTTATTTTTTATTTAAACGTTTATATTTAAGAATTATATTTTTTGACATTAGTAAGTCAAATTGTTTTTCAAATAATTTTAATTTAACGTTACCCCTGTATATCTGATGTTTAGGGTGTGGAGTAAAAAAGAGGAATAAAAAAAGCACTATTGATTTAATAGTGCTTTACTTAAACAAAGATTTTAAAATCTGGTTGTTTTACATTACTACTTATTTAATTTTTTTCGTGTTTTAAGAAATAAAAATAATCCAAAAATTAAACAAGAAATACCTAGTGCAATAGGTTGATTGTCTCCTGTAATGGCGGAGGTTTGATTGTCGTTGTGTGAATCATGATTTGTGCCTTGTTTATCTCCATCGTCTGAAGGTGTAGGTGTTGGAGTCGGGCTCGGACTTTCTTGCTTGCGATAGATATGTAATATATTTTTATCTTGGTCTGTCTCTGTTTTAACATAATCATATCCTGGAATGTCTTTCTTTGGTTGAACTCCCTCTTCTTCAGGATATCCAGGTATTTCGTTTCTGTCCGTATCAACATATTTTGTTTTAATAGGCTCAACATTTGGTGTTAACTTTGCACTTGAATAAACTGTTGTAGTGGTTCCGTCCTCGGCAGTCAAAATAGCAGTAAGCTCAACTACTACACCTGTTCCTCTACCTATAAACTCATAGACTGGTTCAAATGTAACCTCGCCTGTGTTTGTATCAATGGAATATTTTCCCTCACCATCAACAGTTATTGTAGTTTTATCGTCTTCAAAAGAGAAAGTTTTATTTGTAATATGACTATCATCATTAAATATAAAATCAGGAGTGCCTTTTTGTATCTCGCCTTCTTTGCCTGTGATTTCTTTATCATAACCTTCTGCTTTTACTTGTGTAACAGTTGGAGTATACGTGGTAGTTATCATAACTCGATTTTCGTCTGCTACCCTCACTTTTACTGCTTCTACAACGCCAGTAAATTCAGCTGTAGGAATAAATGTCACCTCATATGTTCCACTTGTGGATTTAACTAATTTATATGTTCCAATTTTTTTACCACTATCCTTAGAATATACAGATAGCTCTGTTACTGGGTTATCATTAGCATCAAGCAATGTTAAAGTAGATTTATCAATCCCAACTGTTTTAGTTTGGCCTTCTATTTGTGCAGAACCAGAAAAGAATTTAATCTTTGATGTGTCTGTGTCAGCAGAATCAAAATCAACTTTTGAAGTTTCTTTTGCTCCTTGATTTCCGCTTGTAGCTGATTCTTTTGCACTTGGTGTTATAGGAACAATTTCAGGCGTTCAGTTGGCTGTAGCTTTTGTTCCGTTTAAGTCTTTTACCTGTACTGTAGCTGGCTTTAATGTGCTTTGATATGCTTTGCCTTCTTTAGTTGGCGTAAAGTTAACAGTTCCATCAGATGTTATAGAATACGTACCTACTATAGTAGTTCCATCACTTGCGTACGCCTCAGTACTTCTTACTTCATTTTGATCCTTATCTAATAATCTATAAGAAGTGGTATCAATTTCTACTGTTTTTGTAACTCCTTCAATTTCTACACTACCTGGCGTAAAAACAACCTTAGCACTTTGTGAGTCACCTTGGAATCATTTTGTTGTGGTGTCTATTCCTTCAGGGGTTACTCCAACACTTCTTGGAGTATAAGTAATAGAAGCTTGCTTTGTTATTTGAGGAGCCTCATCTCCAAACACAACAGTAAGGGTAATTGTTGCACTCTTTGGAGTTCCAGTAAAATCTTTATTTGGAGTAAATGTAACCTCACCAGTACTTGAGTTTATAGAATATGACCCAATAATATTATCATCCTTATCCTTAGCTTCTGTACTGTCTAAGCTGTAAGTCTTTTTGTTATATCCAAATATTTCAGTATCATCTGTAAATGTAAAGCTTGGAGTCGCACTTTGAGATGCCCCTTGTATGTCATAACTCGATACATCATCCCCTTTAATATCTAGAGGGTTTGATGTTAAATTATATGAAGTAGAAACTTCTGTATAAACTATGTCGCCCGTCATATAAAATTTCTTACTATTTAATTGTTTGTTTAATCCTTCTATTTTTAAATTAGATGAACTGTCTAAAACATAGACAGTAATCTTATAAGTACCAATTAACGAAAGCTTATAATCTGTAATGTCAGAAAGGACAGTTGAAGCTTCTTCTTTAATCGCTTCTCTAGCTGCATCAACTAAGCTTTCATCTTCTTTTAATTCTTGTAGTGCGAGTTTGCAAGCATTATATTTTTCTAATTCAAGACTTTCTTCTGATTTTGCTTCTGTTTGAAGGTCTGCTAGCTCGGATTTAATACTTTCTACGCTTGCTTTTATAGTGTTAAGCTCTGTTGATGTTTTGGTTTTTTTAGCCTGAGCAGCAACTAATTCATCTCCAGTTAATCCTCCGTTATCTACAATAGAAGATGCAATATCAAATTCATTTTGTGCGGAATTTAACTTTTCTTCTTCAGTGGAAAGGCTTGTAATCTTACTTTTTATAGTTGCATCAGTTGTATTTTTGGTATTTATAGATTCATTAAGCTCTGTTTCTTTTTTGAATAAATCTTTTTCTTTATCAATTAAGTTTTGAACAGCAGTCTTTCATGCAGTAACCTTTTCTTTAGGCTCATATTCAACAGTGTTCTTTTCAGGATCTGTTACAGTAACTTTAGAAATAATTGTTTGTTTTTGAGAAGCAGTGTCTTCTTTGTCTGAATAAGTAACTTTTGAAGAATCTATTAAATTTACGCTATTATTAAGATCAGAAGTATATGATGTCGCTGATGCAGTGGGCATAGAATTTTTGACACTAGCATAATTGCGTGTTTTATTTGAAACTCGATTTACTACACCCTTAAAGCCTGAACTTGTACTTATAGTCCATTTATCAGAACATTTATAAACCGGCTTTGTGATTCCATTGCCAGTTGTTTTATATTGTATGTCTTTTTCGTCTTTGTTTGCTGTGTGCTCATAACCGTCATCACCTGTAGCTCATTTTTCTTCTGAAATTGCTTTTATAGCACTTACGGTAGATGAATCACTTGACGTTCATGTATCTGTTTGTGCATCATAACTTACAGTAACAATAGTAGGTATTTCTTTACTATCTGTTCTGTATGTGTTTACAGCAGTTATTTCACCTGTGCTTGAATATGTTTGATCATATTCAAATATTCTATATTTATTTATACCTGTTGAACTGCCGTAAGAATCTGTAGTTGCTAATTCGTTCCTTATCTCCATAGTACGAACTGAATAACCACCGTCTGGGTTGTTAGTTTTACAAAATACTCTGCCAGGCTGAGAATTGTCTGAAAGATAAATTCAAGTATCTGTTATGTCTTTAGCAGCTTGCGCTGTCTCTTTTGTTACAACTTCCATTCCTCCAACAGAACTAGGAACTCATCTTCCAGCATCTTTGTTAAGTTTAGCAACAACGTTTTCATTGCTAGATGAAGTTAAATTAATTGATTCAGTTAACAATATAGCTGTAACATTTTCAGCAGTAGCAGTTGCATTTATGTTATAGATTCCGAAGGAAATAGAACTCGGAGTAGCTGGTATTGATAAAGTAGTTCCACTACCAACTTCAGTTCCTATTTTTGCTGCTGCAGAGGTGCCTCCCGTAATTTTTCACTTAGAATTGCTGTCCAATTCTGCTTCTACTGTTTTTTCATCAGGCAAAGTTAAGCTTACTTTTGTTGTTCCATTAGATACTGTAACAGGTATAGAAGAATCTCCTACATTTACGTTTTCAATGGAGATTGATGGTCGTACTGTTAAAGTAAGACTTTCGTTAGCTTCTTGAGATGATTGTGATCATTCATTATTCTCTTTACTATCAAAATCTTGAGCTACAGCAAGAGAACTAAAAATACCTGATTTTGTAGTGATTCCTGAAATGCTCCCATATGATTTGGTATATGTAACACCAGGTATGTTATTGCTTCCAATTACTTGTGAGTTAGCATCATAAATTGATTTTCCTGCTTTAACAGTAATACTGCCGTTGTCGTTTGTTGTAACATACTTGCCTATATCTGCTTCTCCTTTTGACGTTAATGACGAAGAATTATCAAAATAATTTATATTTAAGTCTAGGGAATTTCCGTTATCTACAATTTCATCAGTTGTTAATAAAGAAGGAGCCTGAGTGTCTTTTCAAAAAACCCCGCCCGCTTGATAGCTTGTTATAAAGTATCTATGTGTTTCGCTACCATTTGTAACATATACCAAAAATCTATCATCATACACACCGTTTTCTTGTGTTTCTTTTATTTGACCAAATATTGTATCAATACTAGAGTCATAAGTTAATCCATAAGGTAGGTTTGTAGGAACTATTCCGAGTACCTTTCATCCTGCATCAATTGCTTCTTGACTAAGTGTGAATCTTTTAGAAACATTAGTAATAGCTATGTTTTGCCCTTGTTCATAAGCTTGTCCATATAGTTCTGATGTTAGATATGAATATGTTGACTCGGAAGTTGCACTCGTCGTACTTGAGGATCACCCGCTTGATGTAGCTTTACTCGCTCAGAGTGGGGATTCTTTCATAATAGAGGTGTACTTATCTTTTATTATCGGAAAATCCGAACGCTTTTTATCATTGTTAAAACCTTCACCTCAAACATTAATGCCTGGACCGTGAGTTGCTTGATGTATTGTATAGGTTAATTTTACGGCTTCTGCTAAATTAGCTGCACTTTTTTCAGACACGGCAGACCCCGTAGCGTTGACTTCATGCACATTATTAATATAAATAGAATTAGTTCCTGAAGCTGTACTACCAGGATTTACTTGTTCATTTTGTTTCTTACGAGAACTAGCGTCTATTGTTGATGTAACTAATGTTTGGACTTTTTCTTGTAAGTTCGTACTTCCTGTTTGGGTTAATTTAGCTTTTGCAAATGTTGGGATTACAACAAGCAAAATTCCCCATATTATAAAAAACATGAAGACAAATGCCATTTGTTTTAAAGTAAGTTTTTCTTTTAAATTTTTAAATTTTTGCATAAAAAAAACCCCCCCCCTGCACAGATACGAATTTTATACTATTATTATTATTTTTTTGTGCTTTTTTTAAATTGTGAAACTTTGAGATTTAAACTGGTCGCGGGGAAAGGATTTGAACCAATGACCTTCGGGTTATGAGCCCGACGAGCTACCAGACTGCTCTACCCCGCAAAAAAGTTTTATTATATTAACAAGATTTATATAAATTTTTCCATAAATTTTATTTTCTTTTTGTACGTAAATATTGAGTTGTTCTTATAAGAGAATCTGCTAACAATTTTTTGTTAGTTTTAAATGTATACATTTCTTTAGCTCTGTTTGCAACATCAATACGTTTATTTTTGTAAGTTAATGAAGAAATTTTGAATTTCTCAATTTTTCCTCCAGGAATTAAAGCTTCAAGCTCTTGATTGTTTTCAAATCTGTTTCTACAGAGTACTGTGACGGTATCGTCTGCACAAGATACAACATCAGCAACATGAATACATTCCTGCTCGTAACCATCATAATCAACGGACTGTTGAGGATTCGAAAAGTAAAATCCAGTTGAATACGGTCTGTGTGAAACTTTATACATCTCTTTTTTATAAGTTTCAACGCTAGATTTGTAGTCTTTTGTTCCAATGGCATCAATTACATGCCTATATGCATTAACTACTGTAGCAACGTATAGTGATTTTTTGTTTCTACCTTCTATTTTAAAAGAATCAATTCCAGCTTTTGTAAGTTTATCTAAATGCTCAATCATACACATATCGTGGCTATTCATTATATAGCTTCCATAATTATCCTCAAGTATTTCAAAATTCTGACCTGGTCGCCTTTCTTCTACAAGGTTATATCCTCATCTACATGGTTGCGTACACAACCCTCTGTTTGCACTTCTACCTGTTAAATAGGCTGATATTAAACATCTTCCACTAACAGACATACACATTGCACCATGAACAAAACACTCTATGTCTACCTTTGTTTTGCTGTTGTTTAGGACATTTGTTAGGCTTTCAATTTGTTTAAGCGTCATTTCTCTTGCAATAACTACTCTTTTTGCTCCAAGATTAGCTCAAACTTTTGCTGTATATGAATTTGTTGTGCTAGCTTGTGTACTTATGTGAATGTTTAGATTTGGGCACTGTTTTCTTATGATAGATACCGCACCTAAGTCACTTACAATAACTCCGTCTACTCTAATGCTTTCTAAAAATTTACAATACTCAATTAACTTGTCAATGTCACTGTCATACATTAAAACATTGCATGTAACATATACTGAAACGTTTTTGTCATGTGAATAACTAACAGCTTCTTTTAACTCGTCAAGTTCAAAATTCTGAGCTTTTGCTCTCATACCAAACTGTTTTCCGCTTAAGTAAACTGCATCTGCACCAAAATTAATTGCTGCTTTTAGTTGTTCCTTTCCTCCAACTGGTGCTAGTAATTCAGGTTTTTTATTATGTGTAATCATAAAAAATATTCTACAATTTATTTTTGTTTTAATTCATAAGAATTCATGCTTTTTTTATTTGTCTGTTATAATAAAAAATATGAGTAAAGACATTAAAAAAACACAAAATGACCTACAAAAATCTCAAAAACAAGATAATTCCGCATTGCAAAAAAATTACAAAAATGATACGTCTCAGTCTCAAACAAAAAATGACAAAAATCCAACTTTAGAAACTGAAGAAAAAAATAATCTTAATAAAGAATCATCTTTTAACAAAACAGACGCAAACGAAACAAAACAAGAAAACGAAAACAGTCCTTTTGAAGATAATGAAAATGTAGAAATTCCTGATAATAACAATTCAGATAAAAAACAAATTTTAGAAAATCTTATAAAAAAACAACATGAGCGTAAATTAAGATTTGAAAAAGAAAAAGAAAAGGCTAGAAAAAAGCTAATCTTAACAAGAAATATCCTAATAATTATAGGAATTGTTGCTTTAATTTACTTTGCTGGTGTTATTTTATTTTTTAACTTTACTTATCCAAACACATATATAGGTGATAGTAATATTTCATTTATTAACAACGACCTTATTCAAGAAAGACTTAATACAAATTCATCAGAGTATAAATTAGAAATTACTGGAGAAAACTTAAGTTTTTCTGTAGATGGGCCTTCTATTAATTATAGTTTTAATTCTGAAGACGTAAAAAATAAAGTCCTCAAAAAAAAGAATCCTTATCTGTGGCCAATTCAAATATTCCAAACGCGTGACTTTCAAAATATCGCTGTTGTATCATATGATGAATCAGCTTTATCCCGTGAAATAACGACAAAGATAGAAGAACACAACGTTTCTGCAGTTCAGCCAATCAATGCAACGTTAAATGTTGACGGGGTTAATAAGACAGTTACTGTAACGCCTGAAACTAAAGGAAATACCTTTAATATTGAAGCGGTGTTTAACTATGCTAAATCCTATGTAAGCACTTCAAAAAGTAAATTGCAAGTCTCAGATGATTGTCAAATATTGCCTCTGTTAGTTTCAAATGATGTGAGAATGACACAGGCTGTCAACAATGCAAAAATTTACTTAAATACTGTTATCTCCTTTAAAATGGGTGGTGTTCCTGCAGGGAGCATAAACTCTACTAACTTCGGTCCTTGAATGGAACTCAATTCAGATTACAGCATCATCTTAAACCAGAAAAGCTTGTATAGTTGAACAACATCAATGTCGTCTACCTACAATACTGTTGGAAAAAATCGCACTATAACCACACCTTATGGAAAAACTATCACTCTTAGTTCTAACACAGGATGAGCTATAGACAAAGACGCTCTAGCAAGTGAAGTTTCTCAAAAAATAACAACTGGCACAGAATGTAGTTGTGATATTCCGTGTTCTAGTACGTTTGGAACTTATATTGCTCCTGGAAGGGATGAAGTCGGAAGCAGATATATCGCAATCGATTTAAGTACTCAACATGTAAGAATGTATGACAACAATAATCTTATATGAGAATCTGATTGTGTTTCTGGAGCTCCAAAAACCCCCACAAACGTGGGCTTTTTCAAAATTGGTTGGATGCAGTCTCCTTCAATTTTAAGGGCAGATGACGGCTCTTATAATGCACCAGTTTCTTACTGAATGCAATTTGATGGAGGAATTGGATTTCATGATGCCACCTGGCAAAGTGCTTTTGGTGGAAATAGATGAAAAGAGGGCTACGGCTCCCATGGATGTATTAATCTACCTTTGGGTGCTGCAGGTTCTTTATATAATCTAGTACATGTGGGAGATATTGTTATTGTTCATAATTAAAATTAAGAAGATATAAACTATAATACAAATAACAAATTAAGAGAAAGGATTATTATGAGTTTAGTAACTTCAACAGAAATGTTTGAAAAAGCATACAATGGCGGGTACGCAATTGGTGCTTTTAATGTGAACAATATGGAAATTGTTCAAGGAATCACAGAAGCTTGTGGAGAGTTAGATGCACCTGTTATTTTGCAGGTTAGCAAAGGTGCTAGAGCATATGCAAACCACACTTACTTAGTAAAACTTGTAGAAGCAGCCATAATTGAAAATCCAAATATTCCAATTTGTCTGCACTTAGACCATGGAGACAGCTTTGAGCTTTGCAGAGATTGTATTGATGGTGGTTTTACTTCTGTTATGATTGATGCTTCAAGCAAGCCTTTTGATGAGAACGTAGAACTTACAAAAAAGGTTGTTGATTATGCACACAATAAAGGTGTTGTAGTTGAAGCAGAACTTGGAACTCTAGCTGGCATTGAAGATGAAGTTGTTGTTGAAGCAGGTCAAGAGTCATACACTAAGCCTGAAGAGGTTGAAGAGTTTGTTACTCGCACAGGGTGTGATTCTTTAGCAATTGCTATTGGAACAAGTCATGGAGCTTATAAATTTACTCCAGAACAGTGCACAAGAAATGAAGAAGGCAAACTAGTACCTCCTCCATTGCGTTTTGATGTTCTTGAAGAAGTTGTAAAACGTCTTCCTGGGTTCCCAATTGTTTTACATGGATCTTCTTCAGTTCCACAAGAATTTGTAGAAATGGTTAATAAATACGGCGGAAAGATGCCAAATGCAATCGGTATACCAGAGGAGCAATTACGTAAGGCTGCAGAATCTGCTGTATGCAAAATCAATATCGATAGTGATATTCGTCTTGGAATGACAGCAAATATTCGTAAACACTTTGCAGAACATCCTGATCACTTTGATCCTCGTCAATACTTAAAACCAGCAAGAGCTGCTGTAAAAGACATGGTTGCTCGCAAAATTGTTAATGTTTTAGGATGTGATGGCAAAGCAAAGGAACTTTCAAATAGATAATTTAAAAAAAATAAATATTTACTTATAAAGACCGTTAATTAAACGGTCTTTTTTTGTGTAAAATAAACGTATAAACAATCAAAAACACGGAGGACTTATGAGCAGTAATTTAATTGTCGGACAAAGCGGAGGTCCTACTGCTGTTATAAATTCAAGCTTGTATGGGATATTAAAACAAGCTAAGTTCTATCAAAATTCCCTGGATAAAAAAATAGACAAGATTTTAGGGATGGAATATGGAATTGAGGGTTTTTTACAAGAGAAAATCATTGACTTATGTTCTCTTTTAGATAATCGAAAACTTGAAAGACTGCTTTTTACTCCAGGATCTTATTTAGGCAGCTGTAGATATATGCTTCCAAATGATTTAGACGACCCTTTATATAAAAAACTATTCAATAATTTTAAAAAATATAATATTGAATATTTCGTATATTGTGGTGGTAATGACAGCATGGATACAGTTAGTAAAATCTCAAGATATGCACAAAAAATAGGTTTTAATATTAAATTAATTGGTGTTCCTAAAACGATAGACAATGATCTTGTTTTAACTGATCATACCCCAGGTTTTGGCTCTGCTGCTAAATTTGTAGCTCACACAGTCAGAGAAATTATCACAGATGCTCTAGCTTATGAAACGCCATCAGTCACAATTGTTGAAATTATGGGGCGACATGCAGGCTGACTTACTGGAGCATCAACTCTTGCTAAGTTAGATCATACAGATGAAACCATGAGTCCAGATTTTATTTATCTACCTGAAGTAAATTTTGATTTGAACGAATTTTACGAGAGTATAAAAGAGCGTATGAAATATAAAAATAACGTTGTTGTATGTGTTAGTGAGGGCATTCATGACAAAAATAATAAACTTATCTGCGAATACGAATCTGAAACATGACTAGATAACTTTGGACACAAAATGCTATCTGGAACAGCAAAATTCTTGGAAAAACATTTGAAGAAAACTTTAGGTGTTAAAGTGCGTAGTGTTGAACTTAATGTAGCACAAAGATGCAGTTCAGCATTGATTAGCAAAACAGACAGAGATGAAGCAATAATTGCTGGTGAGTTCGCGGTTGATAGTGTAATAAATGAAGATAGCGGGTATATGGTTGCCTTTGTTCGTGAAAACTCTAAATTTAAAAACTATAAAATAACTGCTAAACTTGAAGATGTGAATAATATTTGCAATAAAGAAAAAATGGTCCCTTTAAATATGATAAACAGTACAAAAACAGGGATGACACAAGATTATATAGACTATATTTTACCTTTAATTCAAGGTAATATTGAAATTGAATATGATAAATTTGATCTTCCTTGATTTGCTAACAGAAAGCTTGATAAACAAAAATGCTAACGAAAAATTTAAATGACATATTTCCTAATATTCCGAATGATCTTGAAAAATTAGGCTATAGTTTAGAGAATCTTGATTTGGATCTACTGCCTAAACATGTTTCTATAATTATGGATGGCAATGGTAGGTGAGCCACTAAAAGAGGAAAAAAGCGTCTTTTTGGTCATACAGCAGGAATTGAGAGCTTAAGAGATATTGTAAGAACAACCAGCGACTTGGGGATTAAGTATCTTAGTATTTATGCATTTTCTACAGAAAATTGAGCTAGACCTAAAGAAGAGGTCATGGGTCTTATGAACTTGTTTACAAGATCTGTCATAAAAGAGATGTCGGCACTTAACAAAAACAATGTAAAAATTAAAATCATTGGGGACACCTCTATTCTTCCACAAAAAACTCAAAATGCCTTTAATGAGGCATGCGAATTGATGAAAAACAATACCGGTATGACACTAATCCCTGCAGTTAATTATGGAAGCCGTGCAGAAATTACAAAAGCTGTTAACGAAGCAATTAATGAAAAGCTAAATTCCAAGGTTAATGACGAGACTAAATTTTCGATTTCCGAAAAAGACATACAAAATCACCTATACACGGCTGATATTCCTGATCCTGATTTACTCATTAGAACATCTGGAGAAATGAGACTGAGTAATTACCAACTCTGGCAAATTGCATATTCAGAAATTTATATAACAGATGTGTTTTGACCGGATTTTGATAGATACCAATATTTAAAAGCTTTAATTGATTATCAAAAGCGAGATAGACGATACGGTGGGATTAAAAAATAAAAATGTCAAAACTTAATCTACATAAAAAACTAGCTAAATTGTCTGATTTACAATTAAGACTGTTAACTGGAACTGTTTATTCTGCTTTTATATTATCAGGTTGTTTTTTTGGCCCGTTATCTACGCTTGCTTTAGTTATGATAAGTGCAGGTGTATGTGCAGGGGAATTCTACTTTATGTATAGAAATGAAAAACGCTTACCTAACGAATATTTGGGCATTTTGGGCTCTGTAATTATGCCGTTTTCTATTTATATACTTGGACTTATTGGAGTTGTGTATGTATTAATTTTTACTTTAATCTTGCTTATTATTTGATACATATTTGAGATACGTGCTAGCATTTCAGATGTTGCACTGTCCTTATTTGGTGTTGTTTATAACGGTTTAATGTTGTCAAGCTTGATATTAATGCGTAATTCGGTTGATTCGATAACAGCACAAACACCTGCTCCATATGATAGTTTTTGGGGAGGAATTTTTGTAGTCATTATCTTTTTTTCTATCAGTATTAATGATGGATGTGCTTATCTTTTTGGTAAAAGACTTGGAAAACATAAACTTGCTCCTCACATTTCTCCCAAAAAAACATGAGAGGGATTTATAGCTGGTCTTTTAGCAAATGGATTAGCTTGATTGCTGTTACTGCTTATTCCTCAAATTAATATTAATCCACTACAGTGTATAGCTTTTGGTTTAATAGCAGGACTTGCAGGTTCTGTTGGAGACTTGTTTGAATCACGTGTCAAAAGAGATAACAATGTTAAAGATTCAGGGAACTTAATACCAGGCCATGGCGGACTTTTGGATAGAATGGACAGTGTTTTTTTAAACAGTATGACATGTGCAATTCTTCTTTTTGGCTTTAATTGTATTCCATTTATATAGTATGACTAGTAAAAAGAACATATTAGTCTTAGGCTCTACTGGAAACATTGGGAGACAAACTCTAGAGGTTATTGCTCTAAATAAGCACGAATTTAAGCTTACTGGGATTGTTTCTTATCAAAACGAAAAACTTCTAAAAAAACAAGCAAATCTCTTTAATTTAGATAAAAATACCTGCGTTCTTATAAAAGGGAACAACGAGGCTTTTAAACAAATTGAAGAGCTCATTTACAGTAAAAATACCGATATTGTAGTTAATGCAATTTCAGGTTCTGCAGGACTAGAATTTTCATATTTAACTTTAAAAGCACATAAAACTCTTGCTCTAGCAAATAAAGAATCTTTGGTTGTTGGTGGCGATATATTAATGCCACTTAGTAAAAAAGAATCAGGAGATGGATTGCCTAAACTTTTGCCTATTGATTCTGAACATGGTGCAATATTTCAATGTTTGGTTGGAGAAAATAAAAACGAGGTATCAAAAATATGAATTACAGCAAGTGGAGGCCCTTTTAGAGGAAAAACATCAAACTCACTAAACAACATTACACCAAAACAAGCTCTAGCTCATCCCACTTGAAACATGGGCAAAAAAATTACAATTGACAGTTCTACCTTAATGAATAAAGGGCTTGAGGTAATAGAAGCTCATCATCTATTTGACATTCCATATGAAAAAATAAAGGTTCTTGTGCAGCCTCAATCGATTATACATTCTATGGTTGAATTTATTGACGGCAGTGTAAAGGCTCACCTTGGAACTACAAATATGAAAATCCCAATTCAGTATGCTCTTAGTTATCCAAAAAGGTTGAGTTCCCCAGTTGCTCCTATCAACTTTTACGATTTAAAAAATATAGAATTTTATCCACCAGATTTTGAAAACTTTCCTTGTCTTAAACTTGCATATGAAGCAGGTAAAATGGGAGGGTTTTTCCCTTGTGTTATGAATGCTGCAAATGAGGTTGCTGTTGAGCTTTTTCTAGATAGTAAAATTAAATACATAGATATATGCAAACTAATAAATTACGCTTTGCAAGGCTTTAAAAATGGGGATTGTATAGATGCAAAAAAAGATGATAAGGTTGATACAATAGAACACTTAAAATGCGTTGATGTTTGAGCTAGACATTTTACGTATGATGCAATAAATTTGTTATAATTACACAAACTTAGTAAAGAGGGAATTATGATTAATGAAGTTTTAGAGATTACAGAAGAAGAAATGAAAGAAGTTATTGAGCGTTTGCGCAAAAATTTTGCAAGTGTTAGAACAGGAAGAGCTAACGCAAGTATATTAGACGGAATTAAAGTTGACTATTATGGAGTTTTAACTCCTATAAACCAAATGGCAGCTATTAAAGTTCCAGATGCTCATCAGTTGTCAATCGAACCATGAGAAAAGTCTCAATTATCTGCAATTGAAAAAGCAATATCTGAAAGCAAAATAGGCATTACTCCTAATAATGATGGTGTAGTTATAAGACTACCGTTTCCACAGCTTACAGAAGAACGCCGCAAAGATTTATGTAAAGAGTGCAGCAAATTTGCAGAAGAGGCTCGTATTGGAATTAGAAACTGCAGAAGATCAGCCAATAGTGAAATTTCTAAAACTGTAAAAGATGAGGGCTTGCCTGAGGATGACGAGCATAAAGGCCAAGAAAAAATTCAAAATCTTACAAACAAGTATATAAAACAAATAGACGATCTATTAGCTAAAAAAGAAGCTGATGTAATGGCTATTTAAAGCTGTTTTAAATTTTATATATGTTCTCCATTACATAAAGTAAGCTTGCCATAAACGTTGGTATGCTTTCTGTATAAAGAACTTCATCTGGGGTATGCTCTTTGTCAACATCTAGTCCGAGACTTGCAATGTATGCGTTAGGTACATGATTATGCAAGCACCCACACTCGTTTCCTGCATGCATGTCAAATGTAAAACCTTTAATTCCACATGCTTTTTCATAAGATTCTAAAACTAAATCATTTAAAACATTGTTTTTAATTTTAGGAAGGGAATAAAAAGCTTCTTTAAAAAATACATCAACATTGTATTTTTTACCTATTTGTTTAAAGTGCTCAAGTGCGGCTTTTCCAATAGATTCCTCTATTACTCTGTACAATAATTCGCACTTAAAAATGCCTTCTTTAATATCTACAACTCCTACGTTGTTTGTCTGGATTAATGTCTCGCCATCTTGCTCAATTATTCCTTGAGGTAGAGAAAACAATACTTGTGCTATCTTTTTTGAGTTTTCAAAACTTATTGTTGGAGATTTATAGGCTGGGTAATCATCGCAAGAATAATCGAGGTATTCTCCATCTGATACTCGTTTTGATGTTTCTTTCATAACATCATCTACAATTTGTTTTACTGTTTTTATGTCTTCATTGTGAAAAATAAGGCAAAGCTTCATGGTTTGTGACAACGCATTAACTTTTCTTCCTATTTTTAATTTGTGAAAACCGCAGTGTATATCTCTTTTATAAACTTCTTTTAGAATGTCTCTGGTTATTTCAAATGTGGTTCCTCTGTCTCTTTCAATATCAATCGCTGAATGTCCGCCTAAAAGTCCACCACATCTAAGCACTATCATAGAGGCATCATCAGGTGAGGGAACTAACTCGTATGCTTTATTTATAACGCACGAAAACCCACCAGCAGATGATGACAAAACAGCTCCAGTGTATGTTGAGTCAAGATTAATGATGTACTTTGCGTCTAAGTCTTTTACATCTAAATTTTTTGCACCATAAAGGGACGTTTCTTCATCAGTTGTAAAAATAAATCTCAAAGGACCGTGACAAATGTCTTTATTTTTTGCAATTGCCAAGCATGTAGCGATACCAAAACCATCATCAGCTCCTAAGGTACATTTACCCTGTGTAGAAATTATTCCTTTTTCTTTATCATAAACAGCAGGAACAGGGTCTTTTTGATGTATTCAAGCTTTTCCTGTAATGCCACATCTTCTGTAATTTTTTTCAGCGGCAGCAACCATATCTAAATGTGCTTGATAAATAACATTTGGATAATCTTTATACGCAACACCTTTTTTGTTTTTACCTTCGCTAGCTGGAACATCTATAATAACATTGCCTGCTTTATCAATTTTACTTTCTAGATTTAGGTCACTTTTATTAGCTTCTGTAACTCAAGATGTTAAATATTTTCTAAATTTACCTAAATATCCACTTGTATGAGGTACTTTACATAAATCTAAAAATTCTTTAATAAACAACTCACTTAAATCATGTGCTGACTTATTATATTCTTCACTCAGACTATTTTTTGCAGCATTATTTGAAACGTTATTTGGATACTCAAACTTTTTTACTTTTGGAAGGTTTTTAATTTTTTTCATTCTTTTCCTTTTTCTTAAGTTTTACACAATAAATCATAATCAATCCACAAATTACTGCTGCCAATGCGTTTATAAAAAATGCAATTTTTGCTCCAAATAGATTTATAACAAATCCACCAGTAAAGGCAGCAACTGCATACGCTATCGTAGCTGTTGAAATAATCAAACTTTGGGCTTTAACACTATCTTGTTTTGGTATTTTGGTGTTCCCATAATCAACAATCGCTGGAAAAAACAACCCAAAAGATACAAGTTGAAACAAATATCCAATATATACATAAATTATGTCTGTGGCTAACGTACAAAATAACATTTTTACCGCAAACATAAAAGAAGCAAAAATAAGAATATACTCACATGATATTTTTTTTGAAAGTGGCTTATAGATAACCATAGCAGGGAACTCTAAAAATGTAGAAATTGCTGTAATTGAACCTAGGGTTAGACTGTCTCCCCCAAGATCGTTTACAATATTTATTAGATAAGTATTCGCTCCGTTGTTGGCATAATTAAAGAAGAAATTTGCAATCATCATAATGCTAAAAATAAAATAAGTTTTCAGAAATTTCCTCGTTGATACTGCCTTTTTTTGTTTTTTTAATTTACCATAGATGTTTTCTTGATTTTGTGTTTTTTTAAACATAAATAAACATAAAAGTACAGCTACAAAACAAATTACTGTAAATATGTTTAAACAAACTACATCAAATTGAGCAAGCAATATTCCTAAAACTTGTGCAGCAAATGAGTAAGAAATTGATCCAGCCCCTCTAGCTACGCCAAAATTGACTTCTTTACCATAAGAAAGCCCCAAAGCATTTATAAAAGGTTGTAGTGTTTGTATACAAATTGATGTAAAAGAATAAAAAAATAAAATCCAGATTTTCTCAGTGATATATATTAAAGAAACAGACCCGCACACTGCCATAAGTGATAGGATAATAATTATTCGTTTGGGTGTTATTTCAGGTTTAGAGTCTGATAGGTTTCCTAAAATAGGTTGCAATGTACCTGTAATCAAGGCACAAAATGCAACAGTTGTTCCAATCTCAGGGAGACTTAGACCTCGTGTTTGTAGATACAAAGTGACATAACTTAAAATTGGACACATTGTAAAAAAATAACAAATCTGCAGAATAGAAAATCTGGCTGTAATATATTTAACCTTAGTTTTTACTATACTAGTTTTATTGCTCATCATCGTCCTTTAGTAAGTATTTTGTTTAATAATTAAGTCTTTCTAAGATGTGATATTATAATGTTATTATTTAAGGTTATACAATTTATTCTATAAATAAATCTAAACGGAGGGCAAGATGAAAGGGTTTTGAGAAAATTTAGATAAAGAATTATATCCAGAGTACGAATATCCAAAAAACCAACCGATTGAAAATGAAGAGTTTAGGCCTGAAATTGCAGCTCTTGGTAAAAAAATTACTGATAGAATTCCTCAAAAATTAGGTCTTAAAAAGATAACCCAAGATGATCCTGAATACTGAGGTCTTGCTCGTGTAATAACAAAAGAAGAGGCAAAAGTAGCTCTAAAAATGAAGGTTAGAGTTCCTCAAACTCTAAATCAAATGGTAGAGCTTACAGGTATAGAAAAGGACAAGCTCAAAAAACTATTAGATAGCATGTCGACAAAAGGCCTGTTGGAATATAACAAAGAAAACGAAAATCATGAATTGCAGTATGTGTTGCCTATGTATGTTCCTGGTTCTGCAGAGTTTTTTAATATGAACGGAAGGCTTTTGAAACAATACCCTGAAATGGGTACATTTTTTGAAAGAATGTCAAGACTGCCCCTTGAAAAGGTAACAAAGTTTGTTCCTGAGGGTGGTGCTGGAATCGGAATGCACGTTATACCAGTTGAAAAAGAGGTTAACATGCACCAAGACTCTATAGATTTAGAACATATTTCATACTGATTGGACAAATATGATGGTAAATATGCAAAAAGCCCTTGTAGTTGTAGAAGAAGCAGACTAACACACGGTGAGGGATGTGCTGATGATCCTGAAGGTTGATGTATTGCTATCGGAGATATGGCAGATTATGTTGTTGAATCCAATAAAGACGGTGTGTATGTTGATAAAAATGAAGTTCTTGATATTTTAAAACAAGCAGAAAACAATGGTTTTGTTCATCAAATAACAAATATCGACGGAGAAAATAAAATTTTTGCGATTTGCAACTGTAATGTAAATGTTTGTTATGCTCTGCGTACTTCACAATTATTCAATACGCCTAATTTATCTCGTAGTGCTTATACTGCAAAAACTGACAAGGATAAATGCGTTGCTTGTGGAAAGTGTGTTGAAGTTTGTCCTGCTGGAGCTGTTAAGTTGGGTCAAAAATTGTGTCATAAGGACGGTAGTGATTTTAAATACAAACACGTTCCTCTGCCTCAAGATCAAAAATGAGATGAATCTATGTGAACACATAACTATAGAGACGTAAACAGAATAAATTGTTATGATACAGGAACCTCCCCCTGCAAGACTGCCTGCCCAGCTCATATTGCAATTCAAGGTTATTTACAAAAAGCAAAAGAAGGCAAGTACGATGAGGCTCTTGCACTTATAAAACAAGATAATCCCCTGCCTGCAATTTGTGGACGTATATGTAATAAACGTTGTGAAGATGCTTGCACAAGAGGAGAAGTTGATGATCCTATAGCTATTGATGATGTAAAACGCTATATTGCTGAGCTCGACTTAAACAGTAAAACTCGTTATATACCAAAAAAGATAATTCCTAGTTTACAAGGTGGATTTGATGAAAAAATAGCAATTATAGGATCCGGTCCTGCTGGGCTGTCTTGTGCGTATTACTTATGCCTTATGGGTTACAAGCCAACAGTTTTTGAAAAGAATCCATTGCCTGGTGGAATGTTAACCTATGGAATTCCTAGTTTTAAGCTAGAAAACACACTGATTCAAGCTGAGGTTGATGTTATAAAACAATTAGGAGCTGAATTTGTTTTTAATACTGAAATTGGACAGGATGTAACTCTCAAGGAACTTAGAGATAAGGGATACAAAGGATTTTTTGTTGCTATTGGTTGCAGCGAGGGACGTTATCCAAATATAGAAAACGACCATGCGAGCGGATGTATTTCTGCACAGGAGTTTTTACATAGCGTAAATGATGGCAATCATGACGAATATACTGGCAACACTGTTGTTATTGGAGGGGGTAATGTTGCTATTGATGCTGCTAGATGTGCAAAGCGTATGAATAAAAAGGGTGATGTTTCTATATATAGTTTAGAGTCAAGAAACGAAGTTCCAGCACGTGACGATGAAATTCAAGAAGCTCAAGAAGAAGATATAGCGTTTAACTATGGTTGAGGTCCTAAAAATATCGTTCTTGATTCTAAAGGACAAACCGCTGGTATAGTGTTAAAAAAATGTGTAAGTGTATTTGATGAAAATGGAAAATTTAATCCTAAATATGACGAAAATGAAACTATAGAGCTAGAATGTTCAAAGGTCATATTTGCTATTGGTCAGGCTATTGATTGAGGCAAACTTATAGATGGGGAAAATTTAGATTTACTTCCAAATAGAGGTCCTATATCAAACAAACTAACACAACAAACAAGTGTTGATGATATCTTTGTAGGTGGAGATGTTGCATATGGTCCACGTTTTGCAATAGATGCAATAGCTTCTGGAAGAGAGGGAGCGATCTCGCTCCATAGATTTGTTCATGAAAACTGCACGCTTACAATAGGAAGAAACAGACGTGATTTTAAAGAGCTTAATAAAAAAGATATCACTATGCCAAAAAATATCTCTAAAGATGGTCGTCAATCTGCAAATACACAAAACGATAATGACAATCTTAGCTGAAATGATGACTCAAAAACTCTAGATGAGGTGCAAGTAAAAACCGAAACTAATAGATGTTTGGGTTGTGGCGTTAGTTATGTAGATCCAAATAAATGTATTGGTTGTGGTTTGTGTACAACAAAATGCTTGTTTGATGCAATTCATCTTGTTCGTGATCATCCAAATGCATCTAAAATGGTACCTTCCGAAGATAAACTTAAATACATTTTTCCCAATATGGTTAAACAGCCAATTAAAGTTTTGTTTAAATAAAAATCACTATAATTATTTTGTTAAACTGTCTATCCTAAATAATGAGTAATGAAAACAAAAAAAATAACTTGACTTTAATTGTTCCAGTTTATAACGAGCAAGATTGTATAGTTCCTTTTATAAATGAAGTTTGTAAAGTACACAAGGATAAGCTTTCCAACTGAAATATTCACATATTATTTGTAAATGATGGTTCTACTGACAACACTTTAAAAGTTATAAAAACTTCAAATCGAGACATTTTAGAATCGAAAGTAAAAATTCACTATATCTCATTTTCTAGGAACTTTGGAAAAGAGCCTGCTATTTTTGCAGGTCTTAAACATGCTTATGATTTAGTAACCTCTCAATATTATGTTGTTATGGATGTAGATCTTCAAGACCCTCCAAGTTTGTTACCTACTATGATAGATTATCTTGAATGTAATAAAGACTACAACAGAGTTGCTACAAGAAGATCAACACGCAAAGGAGAGCCAGTTGTAAGATCTTTTTTTGCAAAGTGTTTTTATAAATTAATAAATAAAACTTCTGATGTAAAACTTGTTGATGGAGCAAGGGACTTTCAAATAATGACAGGCATTTATGTTAAATCCTTACTTAAATGTGGAGAGTACAATAGATTTTTTAAAGGTCTGTCACAATGAGTTGGTTTTAAAACCCACTGAATTGAGTACGAAAACATCCAAAGAACAAAAGGTAAAACCAAATGATCCTTTTTTGGTTTGTTTAAATACTCACTAGAAGGCTTAATTGCGTTTTCTTCTCTGCCTTTAAAAATGATATCTTGTTTTGGGTTTTTCCTTTCTTTCTTAACTTTTTTTGCTCTTTTGTTTGTTGTTATAAAAGCCTTGTGTTTTGGAGACAGAGTTGCTGGTTGACCTTCAACAATTTGTATTATTTTACTTATGAGTGGAATATTAATTTTTAGTATTGGAATTTTAGGTCTTTATTTAGAAAAAGCCTATACAGAAACTAAGAATCGCCCTATTTATATAGTTGAAGAGAAGAATTTAGACTAAAAATTATTTTTTTGTTTTATTTAAGAAATAAAAAAGTGGATGTCATATTAAACATCCACTAATTTTTAAAGTTTATTAATTTATCTAACTTTTAAATAAATTTCT
>CAVGFB010000101.1:0-4427 GCA_963628375.1 Gorillivita sp. (SeqCode) | reverse complement strand
CATCAGCACCACCCCTAACAGCAGCATGTAGAGCCTTCATGTTTCCAGCAGGTGCTAATAGCTCAAATTTATTTTTATTATTTGCTGTAGTTTTATTCAAATTAGATATTTAAAATAATTACGTGATGTTTTTGTTATTTTTAATTAAATCTAGCGCCTCTGATCTTCTGGCTTCTCATCCCCTGTTTGATGATTTATAAATATCTCCACAATATAAACCGTTTGGTAAATATTTTTGATCAACTCAGCCATTGTTGTAATCATGAGGATATTTATATTCTCCATATGTATCTGAACCTGGTCTGTGCCTGTCTCTTAAATAATCAGGTACATTTTTTGTTGATGAATGTCTAATAGAATTTTTTGCACGAAATAAGGCTTCAACTGCAGAATTGCTCTTTGGAGCTAGTGCCATATAAATTGCCGCTTGTGATAGGTTAATACTACACTCTGGCATACCAATAACCTCAACAGCTCTAAATGCAGCATTTGCAACTAAAATTGCATGAGGATCAGCATTGCCTATGTCTTCACTTGCACATATAAAAATTCTTCTTGCAATAAATTTTGGATCTTCTCCTCCTTCTAACATTCTTGTCATTCAATATACAGCAGCATCAGGATCAGATCCTCTCATGCTTTTTATAAAAGCAGAAATCACATCATAGTGCATATCTTTATTTTTATCATAAAGAATTTTATTTCTAGGCATTGCACTTTGAATATTTTCTTTAATAATTTTGTATTTAAGATCTTTTTTATTATTTTGCGATAACCTAGCTGCAACTTCTAACAAATTAAGTGCACTTCGAACATCCCCACCACTCAACAGAGCAATATAATCTATTACACCATCTTCAATTTTATATTTTGAATTAAGTCCATTCTTGCTAGTAATCGCATTATTTATTATATTAGCTATATCACTGGTGTCCAAACTTTTAAAATTTAAAATATGACACCTGCTATTAAGGGCAGAGTTGACTTCAAAATATGGGTTTTCTGTAGTAGCGCCAATTAAAATAATGATATTATTCTCAACTGCATTTAAGAGGCTATCTTGTTGAGATCTGTTAAACCTGTGAATTTCATCTATAAAAACTATTGTTTTCTTGCTAAATTTAGATAAGTTTTCTTTTGCAATTGATATTTGTTGTCTAACTTCAGAAACTCCATTTTCAATTGCATTTATCTCAATAAATCTGTTTTTGGTGTAGTTTCTAATTATAAAAGCAAGGGTGGTTTTGCCACAACCTGGTGGTCCATACAAAATTAAAGAAGGTATATTATCTTCTAGTATTGCAGCTCTAAGTCATGAATCTTTACCTAAAACTTCATTTTGACCTTGAAACTCATCTAGAGTTTGCGGTCGCAACTTAACAGCAAGCGGTAAGTGTTCCTTATTTTGGTAATTTTTATTTTCACTAAATAATGTATCCATAAAATAACTATTTTTTAATCATACAATATAGTTTGCTATAATATATATGCTCGCTTCTTTATGTGGGCCAGCACATATTTAAAGGGAATCCAATATTATATGTTGGCTGTGTATTTGCTAATAATTGCAAAAGACAAAAGGCATTTTGAGGACAACCACCTAGTAAAACTAGGTCCAACTTTGAAGCGAGCATTAAATTCACTTTGATTATTCCTTAGCAGCCTCAATATATGGAGCAATAGCTCTAACAGTAGCGTCTTTTACAACAATGATTTGCTCCCTGTTTATATTTTGAATTGTAGAAAATGACAAAATACCTTTAGCACCTGTATCAGAAACACTACTAAAAGTAATTGTTACCTTGCCCTTAATAGGAATAATTTTACTTACAGTTTCATATACAACATCTGTTATTTCATTACTTAGAGCACTCAATGTTCTAGATTTAGCATGAATATGAACATTAACTCTTACATTTGAATACGGAGTTTTTTTGATAATAGCAGTTGAGTTAATTACACTATTAGGTACAACAATTACCTCACCATCCATATTTTCAAGCTCAGTGTGACGCCATGTAGTATCAATAACAGTTCCCGTTAGATTTGCAATCATAACATGATCCCCAGGTTCCATTAATTTCATACTTGAAATTTGAATGCCACTTATTAAGTTACTTAATGTGTCTTTAAAACCAAGCGATATAGCTATACCAGTTATCCCCATAGCTGCGATAATGCCTGATATGTCTATATTAAAACAAAAATAACAAATAAAAGAAATGCCTAAAGTCCAAATTATAAATCTTGATATATTTATATAAATTGACATGGCAGGAAGCCTTGTCTCGTCTCTTTTCAAAAAACTCTTTAATGCACCTGAAACAAAAGAAGAAACAAGTAAAGTAAGTAGAAATATAATAACACCAGTGATAATAACACCTATATAACCAAGGTCTTCAAATCCCCTATTTAATAAATCTTTTATTGCCTGTAATGTATTCATAATTTATTTATTTAAAACTTGAAAATACTTATATTCACTAGATTTAATTTAAAAGTTTACCATGATTCTGGTTTTTTAGGAAGAGTAAATGAATTATCTCAAAATACAATATTATTTATATTCTTTGTTTTATTAATGTCTATTAACCTTTGATTTTTGCTGCCTCTATACAAAATATCTAAAGACTTTTGTGATATATCAAACTCTCCATCAACTAAAACATCAATGTTTTTAAATATAGTAGAGATTTCATTTTTAAATTTTACATTACAAAATTTATTATGTTTACCTGAATCTATACCACAAGATAAGTTGTAAAGATCTTCATATAAATACCCTGTATATACCCATATATTGTAATTTAGTTTTTTTAAAATAGAAACTAAGTTTGCTACAGCAGGCAACTGCTCAAAAGGCTCCCCTCCACTTATAGTCACCCCTTGTGTGCTATAGTTTTGCTTAATCGTATCTACCAAAGATGAAATTTCAACAACTCTCCCTCCATCTCGTCTATGAGATTGCGGATTGTGGCATCCTCTACAGTTGTGTGTGCATCCTTGACAAAAAACACTATATCTTATCCCAGGCCCGTCAACGATAGAGCCTGGTGCATGCCCGTATAACCTTATTGTGTTACACTCCGACATGTTTACTTTATTCTTTTAATGCGTTCTTTTTTTAGAGAATGTTGCTCTTCGGTTCTGCCACACTTAGGACAAACGTCTCCAATAATTCCATTATATCCACAAATTGGGTCTCTATCAACCGGATGATTTACAGAACCATACCCTATACCCTTTTCCTTCATATGTCTTATAACTGACTCAAAAGCTTCTAGATTCTGGCTAGGATCACCATCAAGTTCAATATAACTAATATGTCCTGCATTAGTTAAAGCATGATAAGGAGCTTCAAGATCAATTTTTTTGAATGCGTCTATATTAAAATACACTGGAATATGAAAACTATTTGTGTAATAGTCTCTATCTGTAACTCCCTCTATTACTCCATACCTCTCTCTGTCTAACTTTACAAACCTGCCTGAAAGCCCTTCTGCTGGAGTAGCAAGACATGTGTAATTAAGCTTTTTTTGTTGAGATACGTTATCTAAGTATTTACGCATAAACCCAATAATTTCAAGTCCTAAGTTTTGGCTAGCTTGACTTTGACCATGATGTTTACCAGTAAGAACAACTAATGTTTCTGCAAGTCCTATAAAGCCAACACTTAAAGTACCATGTTTTAAAACTTCTCTTTGAGTATCACTACTTTTTAGTTTCTCACTATCTAATCATACACCTTGCCCCATTAAGAAAGGTGAATTGTAAACCCTTTTTTGTGATTGGATCTCAAAACGTTCATCAAGCTGAGCTACACAAAGGGCAAGCTTTGACTCTAAAAGATCAAAAAACAAGTCAACATCGCCCTTTGATCTAAGAGCTAGTCTTGGTAGGTTAATAGAAGTAAAACTTAAATTACCTCTACCTGGGGTTTGCTGACGAGAAGGATCGTGCACATTTGCCATAACACGTGTTCTGCACCCCATATATCCAACTTCTGTTTCAGGAGTGCCTTTATAATATTGCAAGTTATATGGAGCATCAACAAATGAGAAATTAGGAAATAATCTTTTTGCCGAACAATGAATTGCTAACTTAAATAAATCATAATTTGGATCTTGAGGATTATAGTTAACTCCCTCTTTTATTTTAAATATCTGAACAGGAAATATAGGAGTTTCACCTCCACCAAGACCATCTTCAGTAGCTAGTAGCATGTTTTTTATAACCATTCTTCCCTCTGGTGAGGTATCCATTCCATAATTAACAGAGCTAAATGGAGTTTGAGCACCAGCACGAGAATGCATAGTGTTTAGATTGTGTATTAGAGCTTCCATTGCTTGGAATGTAGTTCTATCAGTATCTTCATATGAATGCTTAATAGTATAATCAAGTACTTTTTTAATGGATTTGTCATCAAT
>CAVGFB010000100.1:0-5126 GCA_963628375.1 Gorillivita sp. (SeqCode) | reverse complement strand
GTAATAGCACGTCCACGTGAAGGATTAAACTCATGTCTATTTACACCATTAAACACAATACGACGTCCATTTAAATGCATAATTTTATCCTTCATCTCAAAAGTTCTAAAACCAACCATACTTTGCACAAACTCAATAGTTTTAAAATCATTGTGAGAATCTTCTTCTCCCATATTTTCAAGCTCAGATAAATTATTTAAATTCTTTGATTTACGCTTTAATACTTCAATCTTAAGAGTATAGAGATAAGGATCTTCTGCGCTTCACGGATGAGCGTTCTCTATACTAGCACTTAATTCTAGGTAATTTTCAGCCAAAAACTTATTGGATCAAACAATATTATTGTCCATATCCTCTAGTTTTATATAAACAATAGCATCCTTATTGCAATCTTGTAAGTAATCTAATTTTAAGTTTGCACCAAATTCTGCTATGCCATTGTTGTAATCATATTTATTTGTAAGCTTTAAATCGCCTAAATGAACCTCAGGAATACCAAAAAGAAGAACCTCTCTAAAAATTCCACTAAAACGTCAAAAATCTTGATCTTCAAGTCAAGACCCACTGCAACGCTTAAAAACCTGAACAGCAAGTTTATTATTGTCTTGTTTTAAATATGGTGTTATATCAAAATCTGCAGGAGTAAAGCTGTCTTCACTATAACCAACAAAATGGCCATTTAACCAAACATAAATAGCACTTTCTGCACCTTGAAATGAAAGAATTGTTTTTCTGCAAGTTTTAAGTTTATCGTTTAGTTTAAACTCCTTAACATAATTTGCAACAGGGTTATCATGTGCCACTTGAGGAGGTCTTAGATATTCAACACCGTCTCAAGGATATGCTGTGTTTGTATAATGTATTTTGTCATATCCTTGTGTTTGTATATGCCCTGGTACTAAAATATCATCAAAATTATCTGTATTAAAGTCTCCTTTAAAAAACTCACTGGGTATAGAATCTAAATTAGGCGAATACTTAAACTTTCAGCTTCCATTTAATGACTGAACAAATGAAGAAACGTAAGTTCTAGGGTCAAATTCCTCTGCATTTACTTGTTTATGTTTAAAAGCAAACTGCCCATGAACTTTGCTCATAAGATCAGAATAAAAATTTGCATTATCCTCATCACTGGTTATGTTTAAACTTTTAACATTTTTTGCGTTCTCAACAATATCTATTCCAATTGAATCAAAATAATTTTTTGCTTCCTTTTCATTTGCAAAATACTTATGATCTGAATGAGCGTTAATTCTATTGATTGAAAAAACTTGTGGGTCTTCAAGCCATGAATAGCTGTGTTCTGTTGTCATTTTATCCTCCTAAAGAATTATAAAATCTAATAATTTAAGAATTATATCAAAAAACTACAACTAATTTATTTTGCTAGGTGCTTTAAAAATAAGTCATGTATCTGACCTGCTGTATATAAAGATCCAAATGAGCAAATTAGGTCATTGTTTGTTTTATTTGATAGTGCTAAAGAAGACTTGACTGCTTCATTAAATGTACTACAGGCCTTAGCTTTTACATCTAAATTTTCAAATTTAGACTCTAATATACTAGCATCTAGCGCTCTAGCATTTTTTGGAGTTATTGTAAAAACATAACTAGCATATTTTGATATCTTCTCAATTATTTTTTTGTATTCCTTATCTTTTAAAATACCAAATATAAATATTGTCTTAATTTCTCCAAAAACATCTCTTATACTAGATATTAAAGCGCTTGCCCCGTCCACATTATGTGCGCCATCTATAATAATATATGGGTTTGCAGATAAAATTTCAAACCTTACTGGTCAGATAGTTTGCAATACTCCATCTACTATATTTTCCTTATCAATAAAAAACTCGCCTTTAAAGTATTCACTTTTATTTAAAACTTCACAAGCCTCAATAGCTATAGATGCATTAATAGGATGATAAATACCAAGTAATTTAGTTTTAAGGCTTTTGTAATTTTTATATGAAAATTCTCTGATTAGATTTATGTTTTCATTGTTATTAAAGTTGTCAATTTTATTTAAATTGACTTTTTTAATAGATATGTCATCTTCACTTACAATATGCAAATCACTGTTATGAACCAACGCTTCATCTTTTATTATATTTAAAACAGATGGCTTTTGAGGTGCAACAACAACAGGAACATTATCTTTAATAATCCCTGCCTTTTCTTTTGCGATATTAACTATGTTGTTGCTTAAAAAATTTACATGATCAATACCAATCTTTGTGATAACACTACACAAAACACTAGATTCAGGTATAACATTTGTTGAATCAAGCTTGCCTCCCATACCAACCTCTAAAACAACAACATCACAACAACATTGTTTAAAATACATAAATCCAACTGCAGTCATTATTTCAAACTCTGTTGGGCAACAGTCAGGCGGAAGTGAATCTATAATTTGTTTTATTTTATAAGTTATGTTGTTAAGGAAACTTTTGTCAATTTGTTTATTATTAAATTTAATACGCTCTTGAAAGTTTCATATAAATGGGCTTGTAAAAGTACCTACTCTAACGCCTGTATTGATTAAGATTTGGGTTAAGTATGCACAAACACTGCCCTTACCATTTGTGCCTGCAACATGAATGAATTTTAAAAAATTTTGAGGGTTTCCTAAAAGATTACATAAAAGATTTATTCTTTCAAGACCTGGTTTTGAAATATTTCTTTTTGGTGAGTTTATATATTCTATAGCATCAAAACTCATAAAAGAAATTTAATGTAAAAAAGATTTTGCCTCCTTGATTTTACAAGGAGGCTCTACACTAAAGTGTAATTGCGCCACAAGGGCAGGCTTCTACACAACTGCCACATTGTGTGCAGTCATCTGGGTTAGCAACTTTTGCTACATCTCCCATTTCAAGAACTCCACAAGGGCAAGCATCTACGCATGCTCCACAACTTATGCATTCTTGCTCATTTACTGTTGGTGCCATAATTTCTCCTTTAACTAAATTTATCTTTTATACTTTATTAAAGCGTATGAATTTTAGCACATAAATTAAAAGTTTATAAACTTATATTTATATTTATGATTCGCTTACTTTAACTATTGTGAACCTTGCGTTTTGATATTTTGTTATGGCATCATCAGTAAACGTATTGAAAATTTTACTTGTTTTGCTTTGACCAGAATCAAGATTGTTAATGTTTATATAATCATCATTAATTCTATTGCCAGCAGAATCAACAGCTTGAATTTGTACATTAAACGTTTTGCTGGTATTTGTTAAATTTTTAACTACAACCTGCAGGTAGCCCTCCTTAGATGAAAAGCCACTATAGGATTTTGTCTCAATGCTGTACTGATTAAACTCTACAGAAACATCTTTATTGATGATATCCTCAGTTTTGTTGCCTGTAGCCTTATTAAGGGAATCTGAAACTTTATTTAAAGACTGCGACCACGATGACTGCAAACTAAGAACGATAACAATTGTAACAATTGATGTAATAAGACCTGCTATTGCAAGACCTTTTCCTCTTTTTTTCCCTTTATTCTTTCTTGTTTTAACAATGCCTATAATTCCAAAAATAATGCCCATTACCCCTAAAACAGCAGAAGCATTATTTATTATTGGCAATGGAGAAAGAGACAATCCTACAATACCTAAAACAAGTGATGTGATAGCCAACCCAGAGATTTTCTTTTCACTATTTTTATTAATGTTTTGACTTTTACTGTCAGAGATATTATCTACTTGTTGCTGCTCAGTTGCTTCGCTTACATTTTGTTCTCTTTTTTTGTTATCTTGATTAAAATTTTCATTTTCGTTTGCCATAATTTCTCCTTTTATAAAATTCATCTAATTAATTTTAACAGAGAGAGAGAGAGAGAGAGAGCCACAAATTTGGATTTTTATAAATTTTCTGTGTTTAGATGATTTTTATTGCTTAAATTTAAATTACTTGACGCAGCTACGTAAACTGAAGCTCAAATAAAAGAGAAGGTTAGCAATACTGGAAGCGCAACTGTGTAGAAGTTAAGAATTGTATTTGGCTTATCATCGATTCCTGAAATAAATGAAGAAAACCATGAAATACCTACAGCATATGCTAATGAGTATCCTAGAAACAATATTATTAAAGCAAAGAGGACTAAATTGCAAGGATTAAAATTCTGTTTCTTGCGTATTATTTTGTAAATATTGCGTATAGCAAAACATACAGCACTTATGAGCGAAACAATAAGAACAATATTTACTGTTCGGTAACTAACAAAAATGATATTAATAACATTATTAATACTATTTAAATATGACTCATCCCTGTCGCAGGTGAGTAAATCTGGCTCATTAGTAAGTTTAGATGCTGTGTTTGCAATGTCTCAAAAAAGCGCGTTACCATTAGAAGCACCAGGTAAATATCCTTCTAAAAACAAAGCTCCTCTAAAAGCAAAGCCTACTAACTTGTTCAACTGAATAATCTCATCAATTGTTCTACCTCCTGCTGATGATATTAATTGAATTCTTGTATCTTTTTCTAGTACGCCATTGTTGAATGCGCTTTCTAACTCTGTATTTACCGACTTAAAAAAAATAGATACATTCTGCTCACTAGTTCACAAACCTGTATCAGGTAATGATGTACGTAAAACTCATCCAAGAAAGTCACCTTTTATTGGATTTGAATAAATATCTCCATTAACTCAAGAACTATGCTTTATGCTATCTAGAAGCTCTGGACGAGAACTTAATGTAGGTGAAACATTAAAAGATTTTTCTACAGCATCAATAGGAGCTCAAATCTCTGCGGTGCGGTTTTCGGACTTTATTTTATAAACATTGGAGATGTAATTACCAATCTCGCCTTCTGTACGTGTTTGCGTCTCATAAACTCCAAAATAGTGATAATTTATTGACTTGTATACTGCTGTAAGTCCAATAAATACGATAAATGGAATAAAAAAGATTATTGAAAATTTAATAAGTTTGAGTCTCTTGTATTTAATTATATTTCAAACTATAAAAACAATAACAGATAAGAAAATAAATCCTATACAAGCTAGAATTCATATTCCATCTTCTTTTAGATAATATGTAAAAGTCAATAATACCCCGAGCAACAGACACAATACTAAAAGTATACGACAAGTTTTGCCCTTGCTC
>CAVGFB010000099.1:0-3595 GCA_963628375.1 Gorillivita sp. (SeqCode) | reverse complement strand
AAGTAGCAGACGATCCAAATCTTGAGTTAGAACGCATTGAAAAAGCATTTGAAATTGCAAAAACGCAGCTTCAAAGTCTTCATGATAAAACAATGAAAAAGGGTGGAGAAAACGAAGCTTTAATTTTTGAGATGCATCAAATGATGTTAGAAGATGCTGATTTTGTAGACCAGATTAAATCTGAAATAAATAACAACAAAGCAACTGCAGAATATGCTGTATGTGTAGCTAGAGATAATTTTTCATCAATGCTTGCTTCACTAAATGATGACTATTTAAGCAAACGTGCAGATGATGTAAAAGATATATCTTCTAGATTGCTTGATTGTCTACAAGTTAATACACAGACAACCTCCCAAACATCTAAATCTGATGTTCCATTGATCATTTGTGGTTCAGATTTGTTGCCTAGTCAAGTAGTTAATATGGATCTTGATCAGGTGAGAGCAATTGCTCTGTCAAAGGGTTCAAAAAACTCCCATGCTAGTATTTTGGCTAATAGTTTTGGTCTTGCATGTGTTGTAAACTTGGGCGATGTATTTATCAACGCCATTAAGGATGGATCAATTGTTATAGTTGACGGTAAAGAGGGAACAGTTACTCTAGACCCAGCAAAGGAAGTATTACTTGAAGCTAAAGAACGTGAGAATGAACAAAGAAAGAGACTGTCTAAGTTATCCGAGCTTAAAGGTAAAAAAGCTATAACCAAAGACGGTACACGTATTGAGCTTGCAGCAAATATTGGAGGTCCAGAGGATTTATTGTCTGTTCTTGAAAATGATGCAGAAAGTATTGGTTTGTTTAGATCAGAATTTATATATGTTGGCAAAGATGACTACCCAACAGAGTCTGAACAGTTTGAGATATACAAAACAATACTGGACAAAATGGGTGGCAAACGAGTTGTAGTAAGAACCATAGATATAGGAAGTGACAAATCTGCCGATTACTTTAAGCTAGATAAAGAAGAAAACCCTGCACTTGGACTTAGAGCAATAAGACTGTGCTTTAGCAGAAAGGGGTTGCTTGAAACTCAACTAAGAGCTTTGTATCGTGCTAGTGTGTTTGGAAAGCTTTCAATTTTATTTCCAATGGTTGCTAATGTGTGAGAAGTTGAGAGGCTTAAAAAAATGTGTGATGATGTAAAAGCACAATTAAAAGCAGAAGAAATTCCATACAAAGAAGACGTTGAATTTGGAATTATGATAGAAACGCCTGCTGCAGCCCTAATATCTGGCGATCTAGCAAAGCTTGTGGATTTTTTTAGTGTTGGAACAAATGATTTGACACAATACACTCTTGCATGCGACAGGCAGAATGCTCAACTTACACCATTTTGTGACACACATCATGAAGCTATAATGATGCTTATTGGTAGGGCAGCATGAGCAGCTCATGAAAACGGAGCTTGAATTGGTATTTGCGGTGAGCTTGCAAATGATACATCTTTAACCGAGAGATTTTTAAGAATGGGAATTGATGAGCTTTCAATGTCGCCAGCTCACATACTGAAAATTCGTGATACCGTATGCAACATTGACTTATCAGATGAAAAAGACATCCGAATTACAGATATTCTTAATGACAACATTAAAACAGGTATATAAATAATTCTATAATCTTTTAAACTATATTTATGTCTACTGTAAAATCCTCAAAAAAAGGGAGCTTAATAGCTCTGTTGCCAGCTTTTGTTTTTGTTGTTTGCTATCTTATATCAATTTTGCTCTGTAATTTTATTCCTGAAGTTGGCAGTGTATTGTCATCTTATAACTTAATTTTATCCTTTATTATTGCTTTAATTGTTGCACTTTTTCAAAACAAAAACATCACATTTAAAAATAAACTATCCATAATAAAGGACGGCATAACTGATAAGTCTATTATATTTACTATTTTAATATTATTTATGGCAGGTGCGTTTTCTGGCGTAGTTGGACAATCATCAGCAAAATCTGTTGCTTATTTTATGTTAGACATTGTACCTGAGCAATATGCTGTTGGTGTTTTATTCTTTACCTCATGTTTGGTAAGTCTAGCTATGGGGACATCTGTTGGTTCCATTTCAGTTGTAGTACCTATTGCTATTATGGTCTCAAATATGACAGGACACAATATTGTTTTATCTGTTGCTAGTGTTGTTGGTGGAAGCATGTTTGGTGATAACTTAAGTATGATATCAGATACTACAATAGCAGCATGTACAGGTCAGGATTGTTCTCTAAAGGATAAGTTTGTGGTAAATTCAAAAATCTGCATATTTGCTGCTTTAATTTCTTTGTTTATTATTGTCGGTATATCGCACAATCAAGCAAGTGGTGAAATTTCTAAAGAGAGTTATGAGCTTGTTGAATTCATTCCCTACATTTTGGTTCTTGTACTTGGAATTATAGGAATAAATGTGTTTATTGTACTAGGAATTGGTCTTATTTCGGGCGTGTTTATATGTGCATGGTTCAAGCAAATGCAAATTATAGATATTATTTTTAATATGATAAATGGAGCTTCTAGCATGTTAGAGATCAATGTTTTAATTTTAATAGTTGCTTCAATAGCATGCTTTATTAAGAAAAATGGGGGTTTTGATTTTATTATTAACAAAGTAAGAATATTTTGTAAGAGTCCAAAATCTTCGATGTTAGGAGTTGGTGTAATAGTTTCTTTGATAGATATGATAGTTGCTAACAATACTGTTGCCATAGTTATTTCTAATCCAATTGCAAAGCAAATAAGTAAAATTTATGGAATACACAAAAAACGCATGGCAAGTTTAATTGATGTTTTTGCATGTATCGCTCAAGGGTTGATTCCATATGGTGCACAAATTATAATGGCAGTAAAACTTTGTGAAAATGCAGGTATTTATATTAATTCTTTTAGTATTGTCTCGTTGTCTATTTATCAGTTTGTTCTATTAGTTATAACTGTTATAGGCATTTTAACTGGCATAATAGGAGAGAATCCTCTATCTTTTAAAAAACTATTTTGTTGAATTAAAAAAAATTAATTCAATATTTAATTATTGATCTTATTTTAAATTCTTATTTGCTTTTGCAACAGATATCATTAATTTAATCCTGTTTAATTGATTAACCTCGCTAGCACCAGGATCATAATCAATAGCAATAATATTGCTTTTTGGATATTGTCTTCTTAGTTCTTTTATTACACTTTTTCCAACAACATGATTAGGAAGACAAGCAAAAGGTTGTGTACAAACAATATTTTCAGTGCCACCCTCAATAAGTTCTACCATTTCACCTGTTAAAAGTCATCCTTCTCCCATCATATTGCAAAGATCTAAAATATTGGAGGCTTTATCTGCAATGTGTAGAATTGTCTCTCACTCATCAAAACGATTACTTTCTTTTTGAGCTTTTCTTATAGAATTTCTCAAATTCTCTGCTAGTTTAATAAGCCCACTTGAAACAACCGCTTCTTTTCAGTTTTTTGTAAGCTGTTTATGTCTAAAAACTTTATTAGCAAGACCAAATAAGAAAAAGTCTGTAAGTCCAGGAACATTTGCTTCACATCCTTCAGATTCTATAATATCTACAATGTGGTTATTTGCTGTTGGATGAAATTTAACTAAAAT
>CAVGFB010000098.1:0-6816 GCA_963628375.1 Gorillivita sp. (SeqCode) | reverse complement strand
GTTTGTTCTCGTTTATTTAATTAAATTTTTAAGCTTTACCAAATAATTCTATTGAATCACCTTCACGAAGCTTAACGATAGCCTTTTTTCAGGTCTTTGTATAACCCTGTTTATAACGAACTCTTTTTGGTTTAGGCTTTACGTTGCTAATATTTACTTTTAAAACTTTAACGTTAAAAATCTTTTGAATCGCATTTGCAACTTCAATTTTGTTACTGTCTTTAGCAACTTCAAAAGTATATTTACCATTAGCCATGATGTCATAACTTCTCTCAGAAATAACTGGCCTAATAATAACTTCTCTAGGATCCTTCTCTAAATTCATTATGCTAGCACCTCCTCTATACGTGCAACAGTGTCTTCTTCTAATAGAAGCATTTTATTATCAATTAAGTCATATGTGTTAATTGCACTAACAGGAATAACATTCACATTTTTTAAATTTCTTAAAGAAAGGTAGCAATTAATATGATCATCGTTAATAACACAAGTAACGCGCTTATCGTCTAGTTTTGCATTCTTTAAAAACTGTGCTGCATCACGAGTTTTAGGTTCTTTAATCTCGTCATGCCTTGTAACTAACAACTGATTGTCTGCCAATTTAGAAGAAAGAGCACTACGCATAGCAAGTTTTATCTCTTTTTTGTTAACTTTAAAGCTATAACTTCTTGGATGAGGACCAAATACAACTCCACCGCCAATCATTTGAGCAGCTCTAATAGTACCTTGTCTAGCACGTCCAGACCCTTTTTGCTTGAAAGGCTTACGTCCACCACCACGAACATCACTCCTGCCTTTAGTACTTGCACTACCTTGACGTCAGCTAGCACGTTGAGCACGGACTACTTGATGCATAACTGCTACATTAGGTTTTATGCCAAAAACATCAGCATTTGCTTCAAGTTTGCCTACTTCTGCTCCTGTTTTATCTATTATTTTAATTGTAGACATTTATTCTCCTTTATTTACTAGCTCTTATACGAACAATACCATTCTTACCACCAGGAACAGAGCCCTTTAGAAGAATAATATTTTGGCTCTCGTCAACTCTAACAACTTCTAAATTTTTAGTTGTTACAGTATCAACTCCCATGTGTCCTGGCATTCTCATTCCTTTAAGAACTCTTGATGGTGTAGCACACATACCGATTGAATCTGGAGCTCTATGAAAGTGACTTCCATGTCCACCAGGGCCTCCACCAAAACCGTGACGCTTTATAACACCAGCAAAGCCCTTTCCTTTACTAGTAGCTGTAACATCAACTTTTTTAACATCCTTAAAGTTTGCAATTGTAACTTCGTCGCCAGATTTTACCTGAGATACCTCTGCTTCATCTAAGCGTACCTCACGTAAATACTTCTTAGGCTCTATACCGCATTTCTTAAAATGTCCAAGAGTTGGTTTATTTGCTCGTGGATTGCCGTCCTTGTCTTTTCTTAAGTCTCCAAATGCAAGCTGAACAGCATTATAACCATCGCTTTTTTTAGTTTCTTCGTTTTGTTTACAACATTTTATTTGAGCAACAACGTTAGGACTGCACTGAACAACAGTTACTGCCAGTAATTTGTCGTCTTCATTGAAGACCTGTGTCATACCTACTTTTTTACCATAAATTGTTTGAATCATAATGCACCTACCTTACAATTTCATCTCTATACCTACACCAGCTGGTAAGTCCAATCTAACTAAAGAATCGATAGTGTTTGGAGTAGGTTCCAAAATGTCGATCAGACGTTTATGTGTTCGCATTTCAAATTGTTCACGACTGTCTTTATTAACGTGTGGACTTTTGATAACGCAATACATATTACGTTCTGTTGGCAGTGGAATAGGACCTGAGATTTTTGCACCCGTACTTTTAGCTGTATCTACAATCAATTGAGTTGATTGATCAACTAACTCGTGATCATATCCTTTTAAACGAATGCGTATTTTTTGTTTTGCCATTATTTCTCCTTAATTTCGAACTTTTGTTCGTTTATAACTATTTCTTGTTGCCACTTTTCTCAATGATTTCATCTGCTACATTCTTTGGCACTGGCTCATATGAGTCGAATTGCATAGTATAGCTAGCTCTTCCCTGTGTGCTTGAACGTAAATCTGTAGCATAACCAAACATTTCAGATAGTGGAACTTTAGCACTTACTGTTTTAGCATTACCTTGATCTCCCATACCTTCAATCTTTCCGCGTCGAGATGATAGATTTCCCATAACATCTCCCATGAACTCTTCAGGAGTTTCAACTTCAACTGCCATAACAGGCTCTAATATTACACACTTACCACGTTTTAGAGCTTCTTTTACAGCCATAGATCCAGCTACCTTAAATGCAGCTTCTGATGAATCTACATCATGAAATGATCCGTCGTACAACTCTACTTTAATATCTACAACAGGGTATCCTGCTAAAATCCCACTTTGAATTGACTCTTGAATACCTTTATCAACAGCAGGTATAAACTCTTTAGGAATAATACCGCCAACAATCTTATTAACAAATTTATAACCCTCACCTGGCTTTTGAGGTTCCATATTGATAATTGCATGACCATATTGACCATGACCACCACTTTGACGTACAAACTTGCCCTCTGCACCTTCAACAGAAGCAGTAGCGGTTTCTCTGTAAGCAACTTGAGGTTTACCAATATTTGCTTCTACTTTAAACTCACGTAAAAGCCTATCAACAATAATCTCTAAGTGAAGCTCACCCATACCAGCAATAATAGTCTGACCAGTTTCATGGTTAGTACTTACTCTAAATGTAGGATCTTCTTCTGCAAGTTTTTGTAGAGCAACAGCCATTTTATCTCGTTCGGCCTTTGTTTTTGGCTCGACAGCAATGTCAATTACAGGCTCAGCAAACTGCATGGACTCAAGAACAATTTGGTTGTTCTCGTCGCATAAAGTATCCCCTGTATTTGTATTCTTTAAACCTACAACAGCAACAATGTCTCCTGCTTTTACAGAAGAAATATCTTGCCTCTCGTTTGAGTGCATCTGCAAAAGACGCCCAATACGCTCTTTATGCCCTTTTGTAGCATTATATGCATATGACCCTGCTTCAAGCGATCCAGAATAAACGCGCATATAAGTTAACTTTCCAACATATGGGTCTGTCATTATCTTAAAAGCAAGGGCAGAAAATGGAGCTTTAGGGTCAGCAGGTCTCTCGCCTTCTTCTCCGTCTTTTAGATGGCCCTTAATAGCAGGCACATCTAATGGAGAAGGCAAGTAATCTACAACAGCATCCAATAATTCTTGTACACCTTTATTTTTATATGCAGAACCAACAAAAACAGGATGAAGCTTACAATTAACTGTTCCTTTTCTTATAGCTTCTTTAAGCTCCTCGATTGTAATTTCTTCTTCCATTAAAAACTTTTCAGCTAAATCATCGTCACAATCTGCAGCAGCTTCAATTAACTCTGTATGTTTAGTTTCTGCTAAATCTTTAAATTCACTAGGAATTTCATCCATTCTCTCTGGATAAGTCATCCCCTTGTCGTCCGCTTTAAAGTCTCATGCTTCCATAGTAACAAGGTCAATTACACCTCAGAACTGATCCTCAGCACCCATTGGAATTTGAGCAGCAACTGCAGGAGCGTTTAACCTGTCCTTCATTGTGTCAATTGCATGGAAGTAATCAGCTCCAACCCTGTCATACTTGTTAATAAAAGCGATGGTAGGTACACCATATCTGCTAGCTTGGCGCCAAACAGTTTCTGATTGTGGCTGAACACCAGCAACAGCATCAAAAACAGCAACTGCACCATCTAAAACACGTAAACTACGCTCTACCTCAGCTGTAAAATCAACGTGCCCAGGTGTGTCAATAATCTGAAAACGATATTGCTTACCATTCTCAGCTCCTCCTGGGTAGTTTCAAAAACAAGTAGTAGCAGCACTTGTGATAGTTACACCACGCTCTTGCTCTTGAGCCATTCAATCCATGGTTGCAGCACCTTCGTGTACTTCACCTATTTTATGTGTTTTGCCTGTGTAATATAGTATACGTTCTGTTGTTGTTGTTTTACCAGCATCAATATGAGCCATGATACCGATATTTCGTGTACTAGATAAAGGCAATTCTTTAGCCATATTAGTTCTCCTTAAATAATCTCAAGTTTACTAAAAACGATAATGTGCAAATGCACGATTTGCTTCAGCCATACGTAAAACGTCTTCACGCTTTTTCATAGCTTGTCCTGTTTTATTATTTGCATCTAAAATCTCAGCTGCAAGTCTTTCTTTCATAGTGTGCTCTTTGCGCTTTCTAGAATAATCTACAAGCCACCTAATAGCTAGTGCTGTAGCACGTCTAGGTCTGACCTCACATGGTACTTGATATGTTGCTCCACCTACACGCTTTGGCTTTACTTCTAGAGCAGGACGCAAATTGTCCATTGCTGATCTAAATATTTTAAGTGGCTCTTGACCAGTCTTTTCTCCTACAATATCAAATGCACCATAAACAATTCCCTCGGCAATAGACTTTTTTCCACTTAACAACACTTTATTAATAAGCTGAGTTACAAGCTTATCATGATATTTAGAATCTGGTTGAATTGGTCTGTGTTGAGCTTTTTGTCTTCTCATAAATTATCTCCTTTACTGCAGACTTCGGGGTAAATTTATTACCCATTAGGCGTTAACCCGTCCGACTTAAATTTTTAAGACTCTTTTTTTGTCCCGTAACGACTACGAGCTTGTTTTCTATTCTCTACGCTTGCACAATCAAGGCATCCTCTAATTACACGGTATCTTACACCTGGTAAGTCTTTAACACGACCACCACGAATAACAACCATGCTATGCTCTTGTAAGTTGTGTCCTTCTCCTGGAATATAGGCTGTGACCTCCATTCCGTTAACTAGTCTAACACGACATACCTTACGTAATGCAGAATTAGGTTTTTTTGGAGTTGTTGTATAAACGCGAGTACAAACACCACGTTTTTGTGGATTCCCTTTAAGCGCAGGAGACTTTGTTTTCTCGCTTGCACTAATTCTTCCTTTGTTTACTAACTGGTTAATTGTAGGCATTAATTCTCCTTTATAAATTTTCCTTAACCTCAAGCATTCAACATAAATTAACATTTTCTATAACATAATCACAAATTTGTTGAAATGCAGGATTGTGTATATTAATTATTTAAAACTTAAAGTCAAATTATAATTCTAAGTCCACGCTTATAAGAGTGCTTATAATTTACTTAAATATGCTATACAAAAAAATTGCCAGCTTCTTGCTGGCACTAAATTTAATATTTATATTTTTAGTAAAATAGACTACTTTATAATTTCATGCTTAACTCTATCAGCTTCTTCATGAGTTTTTGCATCATTTCACCTGTCCATATTTCCTACAAGATAACCAGTAATTCTACGAATTCTATCAAATGGAACAGGTTCATAGTTATATTCAACCTCAACTTCGTCATCATAAACTACCAAACCCAATTCACCAACAACAGTATTAGGATTGCTTAAATTTCCTCTCTGAATATATCGACGAATCTCATCATCTCCTATTTGAGCAGAGTCTGTCTTATAAGTAATATTAACTTTTACATTATCAACTACTTTAGAATTATTATTTTGGACTTGATTAGAGGACATATTTTTGTCTAAAAATACAAAATTCTTCTTATTATAACTATTAATTTTATTTTCACATTTTACTTTTGTTTGCATTATATCTCCCTAACCTTGTAAATTTATAAAAAAAAGAGAGGCAATGTCTCCCGTTTTCACGGGAGTTATCGCCTATTTGGGGTCGACGAGAATTATACACTTTTAAATTAAAATGTACTATAAAATGTTAAAAATTTTTATTTTTTTCAATAAAAACACTATATGTAGTGTTGAGAGTTAATTTTTATTTTTTAAATTTTTTTATTTTATTTTTTTAATAAATTGATTAAATAATTAACTAGTAATTATATTTGAAATAAGTAGAACAAGTTCCCTCTTGACTAACCATACAAGGACCTACTGGATGCTGGGGCGTGCACGTTTTTTTAAACAACAAGCATGATTTTGGTGTAATTTTCCCTGTTAAAATATCACTACACCTACATCCATTAATTTTTTTTGTACAAGTTTCTTTTAATTTGAATTTTTCTTTAGCGTCTAGTTTTTTATATATTGAATTTATTTTAAAACCAGAATTTTTAATTTTTCCCATTCCTCTCCACGTACTATCAGAAACTGTAAAAGTCTTATTTAAAATCTCTTGAGCCTTAGTGTTGCCCATATCATGAACACATTGTTTATAGTTATTAATAATATGAGCGCTACCTTGTCTGTCTTTTATCTCAACAATATCTTTAACGAGCATAAGTATTGTTTGTAGAATATTTAACATTTCAAACCCACATACAGCGCAAGTCTTATTATATTCCTTTGCAATAAATCTAAATGGGGCAACCCCAGTAATAGTACATACATGACCAGGTAAAATAAAACCTGAAATGTTAGATGTTTTATCTTTGCAAATATACCGTATTACTTCTGGCATAGTTTTATGCAAACAATAAAAAAACAAATTTTCTAAATTAAGTTCTTTTGCTTCTTGAAGTAAAAGTGCAGTTATAGGAGCTGTAGTTTCAAATCCAAAAGCAGGATAGATTATGTTTTTGGATGTATTTTTTTTAGCAATATTTATAAGTTCTGCTGGGCTATAAACTACTCTAATGTCTGCTCCTTTTGACTTTTCATGCAATAAATCAGACTCAGAACCAGGCAGTCGCATTAAATCACCTAGGGTGACTATTATTGTATTTGAAGTTTGTGCAAGCCTTATTATATTG
>CAVGFB010000097.1:0-2399 GCA_963628375.1 Gorillivita sp. (SeqCode) | reverse complement strand
GAAATGTATCAAGCGTTACTAATATGAATAGTATGTTTTTAAATTATGGGTACTCATCTGAAGGATTAGATACTGCTCCTAACGTTAAAAATTGACAACCAACAAATGTAAAAAATATGTCACATTTGTTTGATATGTATGGATATTCATCTACATCTTTAAGTTTGACACCTGATGTTTCTTCTTGAGTTACAACTAGTGCTGAGGATATGTCCTATATGTTTGCTAATTATGGTAAAGCATGTGTATTTTCATCTCTAGACCTTTCGAGTTTTAGTACAACAAATGTTACAAAATTTGAAGGTATGTTTATGGGTATGAAACTTAGTACTATAACTTTAGGAGCTAATTTCAATATGAATCTTGCCACCAACTCAGGTAGCGGAGGTTATTTGACTAACAGCAAAGGTGAATATGATGCCACATGATATGATGGTAGTGCTAACATATATGCTACCTGTGGCATAGGAACACTAACAAGAACAGAACCCACCAAATATTTTGATACTAACCCTTCTGAAGCTTATGCATATTTGGAAGATACTACTTTAGTTCTAAAATATGATACACAGAAAGCAACGCACGAAAACCCATATGATATTGAAACAGAAGCCACTGCTGAGGATTCATGAGGGTGAAATGGTGTTAGAGGTGACATCACAAAAGTTTCAATAGATGTCAGCTTTAAAAATTACAGTGGACTTAAAAGCACAGCTTATATGTTCTCTAATTTTAAAGCAGCTGAATCAATTGAAGGAGCTGAAAACATAGACACACAAAATGTAGAAAACATGTGCAGTATGTTTTCAAGTTTTGCTTATAACTCAACTGATTTTAATTCTGTTCCTAACGTTTCAAAATGAAATGTTGCTAAGGTTACTAATATGTATGATATGTTTAAACGTTATGGATACAAATCTACTGCGTTAAATACAGTACCTAATGTTTTAGATTGAGACACAACTCTAGTGACTGATATGAGTGGAATATTTAATTCTTATGCGTATACTTCAACTGGATTAAATGCAGTTCCTGACGTTTCAACATGAAACACAACTAACGTTAAAAACATGGCATATATGTTTGCTAATTATGGATATTCTTCTACCTCTTTAAATGTTGTTCCAGCTGTGTCAGAATGAACAACAAACAATGTTACTAAACTTGCTTCAATGTTTAGTAAATATGGATATAAAAGCAGTAATTTAAATTCAGTTCCAACTATGACTAAATGAAATACAGCAGCTGTTGAAAATGTGTCACAAATGTTTTTATCATATGGAAATAGCTCCAGCTTTGATTGTTTAGATCTTTCTAGCTTTAATACAGGAAAGGTTACAGAATCTACAAAAATGTTAAGTGGTATGAAGCTTAGCTCAATTAGTTTAGGCACTGAGTTCAGCTTAGATTTAACTACATCGGGTGCATATTTGACTAATAGCGATGGTCAAACTGGTGCAACATGATACTCTGGCATAACAGCATATGAAAACTGTAGTATGGGAACGGCAAAAAGAGATGCAGCTACAACTTACTATGATAAAGCTCCTGAGGCTTACGGGTACTTAGACGGAACCACTTTAGTATTGAAATATGATGGACAGAGAGCTTCACATAATCCCAATTATGAAATTCCTACTGATGCTGCTACTAAAGCAGACGATTGAAAGTGAGACGGCGATAGAGGAACAATTACAAAAGTTTCAATAGATGCCAGCTTTAAAAACTACAGTGGACTTACAAGTACATCATATATGTTTTATAATTTTACAGCTGCAGAATCAATTGAAGGAGCAGAAAACATAAACACATCTAGCGTTACAGACATGTCTCATATGTTCTCTTCTTATGGAAATAATTCAACTACACTAAATACAGTACCTAACGTTACAGATTGAAATACTTCTAGTGTAACGAAAATGAATGGCATGTTTACTTGTTATGGCTATAAATCAACTTCTCTAAAACTTGTTCCTGATGTATCAAAATGAAATACTTCTAGTGTAACGAAAATGAATGGCATGTTTATGTCCTATGGTGAAACATCCAATGTGATAAATACTGTTCCTAATGTGTTAGATTGAGACACGCAAAATGTAGAAAATATGGAGAATTTATTTGGTCAATTTGGCAGAGTTTCAAATAGTCTTGATAAGGCACCTGATGTATCAAAGTGAAATACTTCCAAAGTTACAAACATGTCATTCATGTTTTTTGAATATGCAAAATCATGCGTGCTCGAACATCTTGATCTTTCGAGTTTTAACACAGCAAATGTTACAGATAAGCAAGCTATGCTCTCAGACATTAAGCTTAGCACTATAACTTTAGGAAAAGATTTCAATATGGATCTAACAGAATCAGATACTGGTGCTTGTTTAACTAACAGTAAAGGCACT
>CAVGFB010000096.1:0-4102 GCA_963628375.1 Gorillivita sp. (SeqCode) | reverse complement strand
ATATAATTATAAATATTGCAATTTAATGCAATAAAACATAAAAATACTTGCAAATAATTCGCTTTAAACAGTAAAATAAACAACTACAAGATTTATTTATATCTTATGGACGCTAAAATAAAAAACATATATTTTATTGGTATAGGTGGCGTTGGCATGAGCGGGATTGCCATTATTGCCAAAAATCAAGGTTATAATGTTTTCGGGTCTGATATTCGTAAAAGCAATATGACAGATTATCTCTCCAGTCTAGGAATTCAAGTCTTTATTGGTCACAGGTCAGAAAATATTCTTAATTGTAATCCTACTCCAGATAAAGTTATTGTATCAACTGCGATTTTAAAGAATAATCCAGAGTTAATTGAAGCAAAAAAGCACGGCATAGAAATTTGGCACAGAGCTCAAATGCTTGATTACTTAGCTAAAGATCTTCAAACTCTTGCAGTTGCTGGAACACATGGTAAAACATCTACGTCATCGATATTGGCAACGTCTTTAGATTGTTTAGGCTGTGATCCGACTTTTTTAATTGGTGGAATTGTAAGGAAATATGGGACAAATGCGAAGAAAGGCGCAGGAAAATACTGTGTGGTTGAAGCAGACGAGAGCGATAAGTCTTTTAAATACATAAATCCTTATAGTGTAATTGTTACAAATATAGAGGCAGATCATCTTGATCACTATAAAAACTTAGATGAAATATATAAGCATTTTGGATTATTTATATCTTCTACACATAAAGATGGAGTAGTTATTGTTTGTGGAGACGATAAGAAAATTGTAGACCTTGCAAAAGATAACCACAAAAACGTAATTACATATGGGTGGAACAATAATAACGATGCACTTCTCTTTGATTATGAAGTATGTGGAGTTGGATGTAAGTTTAAATTAAAGTATAAAGATCAAGTTGTTGAAGTTAACCTCTCACAAAATCCAGGTAAACATTATGCAGCAAATTCTGCTGCTGCTATTTTAATGATTGAGAGCTTAGGATTTACCTTAGAACAAGCTTCAAATTCCGTGTCGACTTTTAAAGGCGTTAAAAGACGCTTTGATTTTATAGGAGAAAGATATGGAATAACTGTTGTGGATGATTATGCTCATCATTCAACTGAAATCAAATCAACTATAGAAGCTGCTACCTCTCTAAACTATAATAATGTTCATGTTATTTGACAGCCTCACAGATATTCTCGAGCCAAGCTTTTTTGTGAAATATATAAAGAAGATTTTGGAGAGGCTTTTAAAAATGCCACAAGTGTTGCTTTCACAGATGTATACGCTGCAGGAGAAACACCTATACCAGGTGTTAGCGGTTACACATTTTTAGAAGTCATTTCAAAAAACTGTGTAAAAGACACAGAAATTCCAATTAATATCTATGGGCAAGATAACAAAAAAAATAGTCAGGATAGCTCTTTGCCCCGTTTGACATACCTTCCAAACAATAGTCTAATTACAGAATATGTCAAACATATTGCTAAAGCTGGTGATCTTGTTATCACTATGGGTGCAGGCAATATAACAACATATGCTAAAGAAATTCTAAATTCTCTTAATTAAATTATGCAATACCCAACACTTGATGACGATTTTGGAAAAATAAAGGAATCGGATAGCTTCTCTGGAACTATTAACTTTAACGTCTCTCTTGACTCTTATACAACCTATAAAATTGGAGGATGTGCCGATACTTTTGTTACCGTAAATAATTTGCTAAGCCTTATTTTAGTTATAAAACATTGCAAGAATCAAGGCATACCTTTTTATGTTATAGGTGGTGGAAGTAACTTATTAATTTCAGATGATGGTTTTAGGGGTGTAATAATTAAGCTCAGAGGAGAGTTTAAAAATTTTGAATTTAAAGAGCAAGAGAATACTTATAAAGTTGGATCCGGTTGTTCATTACAAAGCATTGTTAAACATTCTGTAGAAAACGGAATGTCGGGTATAGAATTTTGTACAGGAACTCCAGGGAGCATAGGAGGAGCTGTAAAAGTGAATGCAGGCTCTGCAAGTGAATATATTGGCTCAGCTGTCAGGTCAATTGATGTATTAAATAAAAATTTAGAAGTTGTTACTATAGACAGAAGCAAACTTATATTTTCATACAGAAGCTCCAATATTCCAGATGATTGTATTATTTTGAGTGTTAATATAAAGTTAAATAAAGCAAATGGCAAAGACAAAGTAATAGAGCTAAAAAATAAGTATAAAGAAAAACTAGAATTTAGAAGGCAAAATCAGCCATTAAACTTCCCTTCGTGTGGCAGTGTTTTTAAAAACCCAAAGCATTCAAGTGCAGGGTATTTAATAGATAGTTTAGGAATTAAAGGAATGAGACATGGTGGTGCATGCGTAAGTGAAAAACATGCAAACTTTATTATTAACAAAAAGAATGCAACTGCTAGGGATGTTGTTTATATTATTAATTATATTCAAAAAAAGGTATATGATAAATATAAAATAAAACTGCTTCCAGAAGTTAAGTTTTTAGGCTTTGATAAACAAGTAAGTTTGTTTAATTAGGTTATATATGGGAACAATAAGAAGACAAAACAAAAAAAATAACAAAAGACAAAGCATGGATTATAAAAGCTATGTTGAAATCAATGAATCTTCTTTTGTAAACCCAGGTGTTTATAAACCCTCAGAACATACACAAAAATTAGAGCCTAATAGGAAAAATACAAAATCCCCAAAATGATCTCAGAAGTCTAAACTTAGAAAAGTAAGAAATTTTATAATAATCCTTTTTATTGTAGCAATTCTAGGAAGTGCTATTTTTGGATTCGTTTATCTGTTTAATTCTGACATATTTAAAATTGAAAACGTTGTATATAATGGAGTTTCTCATTTGACAGAAGACGAATGTTCTGCTCTAGCAAATATTAATACAAACGAAAATTTGCTAAATGTAGATGAAGGTACGATTATTTCTCGTCTAAAAAAAGATGCTTGAATACAAGACGCTTCAATTAATAGAAAGTTTCCAAATACCTTAGAAGTTAACATTACAGAACGAACTATTACAGCGGTAGTTGAAGTTCCAGCTAATGAAAAGAACAAATCTCTAAGTTTGTCTACAAGCTCAATTAATGAAAACACTAAAGTTCGTAATTGGGCAATTTCTTCTGATAGAGTTTGACTTATGCCCATTCCAGAAAAGAATTCTGATGTAGCCAAACAAATTAGTCAACAAATTTACGAAGACCTCAATGGTGTTTTACACATTGTTGATGTCCTGCCTTCAGTTAATCCAGAAATAGGATATAAATGCACTGATGATTCTATAAACAACGCAACTGATGTTGTATCTTCCATGACTACTGATCTTAAAAATCAGGTCAAGTATATAAGAGCATCGGACACACAATCATCCAGTTTTATTCTTAATAATGGAGTTGAGGTCTCTATAGGAACATCAGACGATATGAGAAACAAAGAAAGGGTAGTACTTGAGTTGTTAGACAAACATCAAGGAAAAATTTCTTATATAAATGTTCGCAATGCTGCCAAACCAACTTGAAGATCGATGTAGGACATCATGCAAGAAAGAATATTACTAAGTCATGGTTCTGGCGGTCTCATGATGAAAAACCTACTAAATGAAGTTGTTTTTAATGTTTTCAATAGTCGTTATCTGCAAAAAGGAGATGATAGTGCTATATTAACTCTTAAAGATGTTATTGGAACTACCACTCTGTCTGAAAACCAAAAGCTTGCTTTTTCAAGTGATAGTTTTGTTATTGATCCTATATTTTTCCCAGGAGGAGATATTGGTAGACTTGCTGTTTGTGGGACGGTAAACGACATCACAACGAGCGGAGCTAAGCCAATAGCCCTGTCTGTTAGTTTTATCATCGAAGAGGGTTTTGAAATTAGTAAATTGAAAAAGATATGTGACTCTATTAAGCTTACTTGCGAAGAGGCAAACGTAGAAGTTGTTACTGGTGACACTAAGGTTGTCAATAAAGGACTTGCTGACAAAATCTACATTAATACTGCTGGAATTGGTATTCTAAATGGTAATATAGACGTTTCAGGAAGCAACTGTAAAGACGGCGATAAAGTTATTTTTACAGGTAGTATAGGAGAT
>CAVGFB010000095.1:0-9081 GCA_963628375.1 Gorillivita sp. (SeqCode) | reverse complement strand
GTCAATACCAAACTTACAACAATCTATAGAAAAGGTGTGTGCAAAAAGTGGAACATAATCATAAAAATTAGATGTTATGTACTTAAGATGACCACATTGTTCAGGCATTTTTAATTCAACATAATCAACACTTGATGATACAAAAAGACCAGCACTAAGTTCTTGCAAAAACGTAGATGCAACCTGGTGATTATTAAATAAGTTTTGCTCTATTTGATAATTTATACATACATCAAAACTAGAAGAATCATCTGATATTTTAACTACGCCATCTTTATAAGTACAGTTAAAAAATTCACTCACTTTACTAGGGATTTCATGATGTATAGTTGTATTGGCTTTTAATTGAATCTTTTTAGTGTTAAAAGCATTACACAATATGGGAAGCAAAAATTCATTTAGTCTGTAAAATAAATCTGAAGATATCGCACCATCTACGATAATGTCTTCTCCTGCGTCTATGGCATCTAGTAAAACTAATGGTAAAAAAGCATCTAGTGAATTTACTTTTATTGAAGGCTGACTGCATTCAATAAGTAATTTTTTCTCTTTATTTTTAAAATTAACATCAACTGATGCAAAAGTTTTATTTTCATTATTTTTTAATGTTAAGTTAGTGATAAGCATATATTCTCCTATGATTTAATTTTTTTAATATTAGCTAATGCTGCTTTTTTTAAATAATTTGTTGTCTCAGTTTCTTTATAAGATTTTACATATTCCTTTAATTTTTCAGAATCATAATTGCAATATGGAATTAACTCATAGAGCAATTGTGATATGTCATTAATTCTGTCAATAATTTCTTTTATCGAGCGTTTTGAATTTGAATGACTTTGAGGCTTTCTTATATACTTGTATAAAGTTTTATCAATATAGCCACATTTTTCTGTACTTGTTGGAGGTAAAATAAGTTGAAGATTTTGCCCAACTTTAGAGACAGGTATTACTTTATCGGTATATATGTCAAAGAAGTTTTTTGTTTTTATTGTATATATACCAGCTCCAGCAGTAGGATATTTGCCACAAAACAACCCTAAAAATAAATCATCAACTTCTCTAGCCATGTCGCCCTCAAAAAGTAGCTTATTATCTGTACCTAATAAAGTATTGTCCTCTAATATATTGTTTCGCACCATTCCATAGTCTTTATTGGCTTTAAAAAAATCTATGCGAGCAGACAAGAATCCGTCTAGCAGCTCATCATCGCTATCTATTCAAGTAAAAATTTCAGAATCAATCAATTTTAATCCAGTAGAAATAGCAGAAGCCTGACAGTCATGCTCATTATGTATGTTAATAAGTTGCCAAGTTGGATTTAAAACCTCTTTATAAGATTCAACTTTTGCAAACGAAGAATCATCTGATCCATCATCAACAAAGATTAATTGAACATTGTCTACTTTTTGAGACAATAAGGATTTAAACAATCTATCCAGATAGCTTTCAGAATTATAATATGGCATCAATACACTTATATCAAACATTTTTCTATCCTTTAGTCTAGACAATAAAATAATTTTCGATTTCTGAAATTCAATACTTTATTATATTGCAATTTTTTTGACTTTCTACTTGTCTCATCAAAGCGTCTCTGTTACACATATCAATTAATTTTACACCATCATAAAAACCTTTAAAACATATGTGATTTTCATCTCTTAACTTGAGCTTTTCAATGTAATAATCAAGCAAAGTAACTAAAGTAATCTCTGGACTAGGTAAGTACAATAAATGGTTATCTAGTACAAACTCTTTTAAAGCTAGAGACTCTATATCCATATTGCAATAAGATTTTTTAATAATTATCTTACAAAACTCATACTTATTCAAAGAATTAATTTTATTTGCACTTTTTATTGCATGTTCATACATATTAGGACTAACAACAATAGGCATTTCATAAATCACCCTTGTTGTATTAGGATCATACAAAAGACGCATTGGTAAATCTTTTAACAAACAAACTTTATTAGATGAAGACAGATTACCAAGCTTATTCAAAAAAGCATTTAAAACATGAAAACAAATCGAATTTCTTACCTTAGTTTGCTTAAGAATCCCATTAATTCATTTAAGTTTACTATTATTTTTTATATCACACTTACAGTTACTAGCATACTGACCTAAGGAGAGCAAATAGTAAAAATTTGTATCTGCAATTACAATATCGTTAATCAAACAATTTAAATGTTCCAATGAATAGTTTTCACTTTTAAAAAGCTTAATTAATGTTTTTTCGTTTTCTGAAATGTAGATCTTATTAAACATAATTACATAATTAAAGAATTTTTAATATACTCAATTGATTTATTTTTTAGAGTATCAATAATTAAGTCTGTTTCATTGTTTGCTTGATCAGTTGATGTAAGTTTTAGTTTATTTAACAACTCTACAAGACGATTATTTCTACCTTTAAGAGCATTGTCAAGACGTTCTACAATAAAATTTTTATGAAATAGAATTGAGAAAACAAGCCCATGAAACGATTCGGTAACAACAACATCAGCGTGGTAAACGTAAGATATCCAATCACACACACTAACACCACTTCAAGGTTCAAATCCAGCAGGTGGAAAAAATGAAGCTGTTATAGTCTTGAATTTTAGATTGTTATCTTGAGCAAATTGTTTTCAATGTTTGTATTGTTCGATATTATTATCAACAGAAATATAAAGTAAATATTTTTCTGATGTATTATTCTTTTGCGAGACAAAAGTCTCTCATTGGTCTGATTTTAATAATAAAGTTGGATCTAGGACTACTTCTGCCTTGCGATCGGTTAACTTTTTGATTGTTTCTACACCAGATTGCTCTCTAACTGATATATCCTTAAACTTTTTTATGTTACTTGAGTAAATGTCCTCTCATTTTGTACCTATAATCTTACCTAAACTGCATCCGTATGTGTGCTTATGCAAAGTATCTGCAAAGGTGCAAAAATATCTTTCATCACCATTTGTTATTTCTGGATTTCATACTTGATCGCTGCCAACAAAATAATGAATATCGTCTCTATTAATTAACTCATTGATTTCTTTTGTTTTAAGAAATTTGTTTCGAAAGTCAGAAAAATGTTTATCTCTTATTTTTTTATTTGTTTCTATTTGTTTTATAAAATTATTAGTTATAGAGATAGTAGGTTCAATATCGTCACAAAAATCAACATGAAAGGCCTCATGTCCTAAATCTTCCAATGTAGTTTGCAAAGCATACGCTTGCAAAACAGCTCCATAATTAGAATGATTATAAAATGTAATTATCCCTGTATTCATTTTCCTCCCATAATACAAAATTCATTAATCTATTCACATCCGAAAACATCAATAAAAATGTTTGGCAAAGTAAAACAGTGTGCAAACATTAACTCCGATTTCTCCAAATTTTTAAAATCAACTTTATAATTGTCAATTAAAGTAGTGGCAGGTAAGTAACATCTATCGACAACATTAGACAAACATTGAGTATAGGATATACTTTCTATTAAATTTATTGAACTTTTGGATATATGCAAATAACCAGAAATGTTGCTTCTACACTTTACTAAAGTATGCGTTTTGCTCAACTGCAATTTCTTATAGTCGATATTAGAATCTTTTTCAGAAAGTAGAAATAAAGAATTTGGATTGGAATCAATTAAATTTTGGATTATATCGTTCTTTACAATTCACTTTCTTGTTAAATCTATTGAATAAACTTTATTATCTTTGTTGCTGTCAAAGGCATCGCAACTATACATTGCCTTAGGTTCGAGTTCAATTTTTTTAATATCTAGTACTCTTGTAAATACTGGAATTAAAAATTCATTTAACATATACATAGTTTCATAAGGTATTTGCCCATCAACATAAATATTACTTTGAGTTTGGAATGCGTATATTAAAGCCAAAGGCAAAAATATATTATAACCGTGGTTAACTTGAAAATTAATGCTATTGGTATGGTTTACTGTCTCAAAAGTAAAACATACATGTTTAGCATTACCATTAAATACAAGATCACAACAAATATTGCATATATTTTTATTGAATGAATAATCTAAATTTTTTAAACTTATTTTGTTTTCAATATTCATATTTTATTTATTTGATTTTTTATGCATTCTTCTTATAACTGCAGCTATATTGCGAGCTTCTTGCTCTTTATTAACTCTTCCTGTATTGTTTAGGTGTAGTCTTCTGTATGCCGTTACTTTATCTATGGTCATATAGTTAAATGAAGAATTTCGCACTCTTCATATTCAGTCTACTCCCTCACCAGAAGAAAGAGTTTCATCAAAAAATCCTACAGAATCAAAAACACTCCTTTTTACAAAGGTAGCACCCCCTATTGCTCCTGTATATGGTTCTATACGAGGCACAAGATTGTTCTTTTCATCATCTGAAAGTTCTGGCGATACAAAATCTTTTAAATATGAAAAAATACAGCTTATATTAGGATTTTCACTAACTGTATCAAATAGGATCTTGAAAGCATCTGGAACCATCATATCATCGGAGTCCAAGAAAAACATTCAATCCTTACTTGAATTTTTAATTCCATTATTTCTTGCAGCAGCTGCATGTAAATGATTTTGTTTAATAACTGTTGTATTGTATTTATTTGCAATTAAAACAGAATTATCACTGGAGCCATCGTCAATCACAATAATTTCACTATCAACAAAATCCCCCTGTGCATAAACACTTTCAATTGCTTGTGATAAATACTTTTCACAATTATATACAGGCATAATTACAGATATACTAAATTGTTTTTTCATTTTTTAAAGCCTCGATTCCTCGTTTAAATTGTTCAGCAATAACTTTGCTTCGTTTTGAAATAGGAATATTTCTCTCTTTCAGTAAGCCTAAAACCTCTTTATATAAAGCAAAATCACTGTTTGCAATAATAAAAGCAACGTTTATATCAAAGTTTTTCTTAGCAAAATCAACATCATAGACATTTTTAAATTTATCTATTTGGTTTAGAGCAATTAATGTAACAGTATCTCTTCGACATTTTTTGCAATGACCACAATTTTTATCAAACGAAACAAAGCAAGGATGCAAAATATCATATGCAGGCTTATAAGAACAAAGAGACTTAATTTTATCTATTCTTCTAACTCCTCCACCAAATGAGATAAACTTAGTGCAGCTTGTAGAAAGATAATGTGTTAGATAAAGCTCCTGCTCACCTGTACTCTTTCTTGTATACTCAAAATCCTCAAAGCCATGACCACTAGAATACAAGTAAATTTTAAACAGTTTTTGCAAAAGTAAAATACTAGAGACAATTCTAAAACTAACAACCTCAAGATAATTTTCTGGAAGAATTTCATCTATATTACTTGATATAAAAATAGATTTTAAATTATGCTCTAAGGAAAACTTTTTTGCATCTTCATAAAGATTTTTTGCAATAGTGTTTTTGTTTTCTCCTTCAAAAACGCCATTGTGAATAACAACAGTATGAGTTAACCGTGGAAAGTACTCTTTGGTTTTATCTGTGTGACACATTATTGTATACAAACTATCCACGCCCTTAGAAAAACCTGTGCCTACCATGCCTTTATTTTTTATTGGAACATCTGTCGTATCAACATGCAAACTTATTTGTGGCATATTAAGCAACTTAGCAAGTTGCGGAATAATATGCTGAGTAACTTGAAGATACAAATCCTTACTTATAGGTAAATCAGAATATATATCTGACTTAGAAGATACAGCAGCAAATAACAAAGCAGGCAAAAAGGCGTCACATCTATCAATTACTGCATACTCAGAATATTCCTTGTTTAGTTTATATCAAAATGGTCTGCAAATGGAATTGCTAGAGACCATAACTTGATATTTAACAAAATTATTTTCTATAGATTTGTTGATCCTGCCAAGCTTAATCATATTATTGCTTTAGAACAGGTCAACCTTTTTCTTCGTTTACATCATGAACAGGGTCAGCCATAATTAAATCTTGTACCTCAGAGAATTCGTCAACAATTGGTTTGAAACCATCATCAACATCATCATTCTTAAACTCACATTTTTCTTCTTTTTTGTCGTCATCAACAATTATTTCATAGGATTTAAGCGAATCAATAAAATCATTGATATCTTTTTCTATAGATGTTGGGCAGTTAGGCAGCTTTTCTAGGGCTGATATGATAATTTTTGTAGAACATCCTTGAGATAACTTCGTAAATACAGCAGTACCAATACGATTTAGAGAGAAGTATTTCCCTGTTGTAAAGTCAATAAATATACCTACATTATCAGATTCATCATAATAGAATTTACTTTCATTAAGTTTATACATAACATCTCCTTTATTTTGTTTATACAAAAATGATAAAATTACAAATCTGAACAAGTTTATAACTTAATACTTTATTTTCTAAAGTTTCGGGTCTGTATTTTGTCATCAAACTTCTTGAAACTATTACATTATAGCACTGTTTAACATGTTTGAGTAAATATTTTGCATCAACCAAAAAAGATCCTCTTTTTTTATTACTTTGTGCGAATACCTAAAAACTTTACAAGCAAGTTATAAGATAGCCTGTTAAAATACTAAAGAAATATTTTTATAACAAACTACTTTTGTATTAGCATTTTTAAAAACCAATTTCAGGGGAAACTATAAAACTATATGAACAATTCAATAAAAAAGCTATTTACTAAAAATATAATAATCGAAAAGTTTTATACAAAAATCCCTGTATGTTTTTTTTATAATTTTTCTGCTCTACTTTTAATTATTGCAGATGGTGTTATTGTAGGACATTCATATAAAACATCAGATGCACTTAACGCTATAAATTTAGTTTCACCAATAACAGTACTACTAGGAGCATTTGTTCAACTACCTGCTAGTGGCCTGTCTTTTACCTGTTCGAAAGCTATAGGTAAAGGAGATAAAACCAAATATCACCGTTACGTTAAGGGTGGTATAATTCTCACCTTTTTGTTGATGGGGATATTTATAGCAACAATTCCAGCATTAAGTTATGGAGCATTATGTTTGTATCCTATAAATGAAAACTTACTAAATATGGCTATAGAATATTATTCTGGTACTGGATTAGGTGTTGTGATAGGAACAATTTCTACCGTTGGAACATATCTGTTAATTTGCCTAGGTCGCACAAAAACACTAATAAAACTATCTTTTATAGAATGTTTTTGCAAAATATTGGTTACATATACTATAGTACGAATTTTCAATGGCGGCTTGGCTGGGGCAGGATGAAGCAACTTTATTACAAATTCTGTTAGGTGTTTGCTGACAATATGATTTCTTAGATACGAAATTAAATCAGGTCTCAAAATCAAAGGGTCGATATTCAAAGAAATTAAAGAAATCATAAAGCATGGTGCACCTTCAATGCTTAGTTTTTTAACGTCCCCTGTACAGACCTACATTACAAATTTCATTTTGCTTCGCTATCTTGGGGACGATGGGATATTAGTAAAGTCAGTTGGATTTTATGCGGTCAACATGTCTTTAATCTTTGTAAATAGCGTAATACAAGCTGCTAACCCATTTTTAGGCCTGTCAAGCACATTAAAGGATTGAAGCTTAACAAATTCTCTATTAAAAAACATTATTGTTATTGTTGTTGCTTTTACTTCTATATATAGTTTTGTCTCTTTTGTAAAACCTGAGTGGTTTTTTTATTTGTTTGGAGAGATGAACCCGTCTGTGCAATGTTTTAGATATTTTTTGGCTTTCTCATTTTTCTTTGTATTTACAGGATTAAACAAAGCGATTTTTAATATTTTAATTTATTACAACAAAAAACTAGTATCAACAATAATAGATTTTAGTACGAGTGTAGTTTATTTTATGATTCTTCTTGTTATTTATGCACTACACGACACGAACAAATTGTTTTTTTCATATCCAATGTCGGCTGCTACAGAAACGCTATTGTTTATCTTGCTAATTTTAGGAATTATTAATAAAGACAGTAAGAAAAATAATCTAAAAACTTGGATTTTTAATTACAAATTTGGAACAACATCAGAGTTGTTGCTAAACTTTGATAAGTCAGTTATTCTGTCTGATATTAATAGCAAATTTTACTATAAGATAAAACCCACTATTTTAAAGTGCTTTGCTCATATTAAACCTAAACCTAGATGTAGTCTTACTGTCAGAACAGGCATTGTACAAGACGGTTCTGATGTTATATTCTACTTATTTGACAATGGTGCTAAATGTGAAAACCTAAAATTTGAAAGCAAAGACACGGCTGATAAAGATATAAAAATTACATACCAATCTTTTCAAAAGCTGAACTACTATAAAATATCAACTACTGACAAAACGCTGATAAATAGTAAATAACTCCTTTTATTCTTCCAGCCTTATATAAGTCATAATCTATTGTTTAAGTTTTCAGAAATTAAAATAATACTTATAAATTTTCTGTATTGCAAAAATCTACTTGATATTAATATTAAAAAACAAGGATTAGAAAATATTTGGCGCGCCCGGCAGGAATCGAACCTGCAACCTACAGATTAGAAGTCTGTTGCTCTATCCGTTGAGCCACGGGCGCTTAATGTTTTGTATATTAACACAAAGCAAATAAACAAACCTTTAAAGTTACCAAAACATATAAAAAAAGAACCTATAAAATTTTAGGCTCTTTTTTCTTTAAACATATTTCTATATAGATATAGAATCTTATAGCTTCACTATTATAAATCTATATTATAAGGTAAGTCTTTACTCTCAATATCAAAAATCTCTAATGTAGAATCCTCAGAGCTTTTCCTTAAATCATTTTGGAAATCTTCTGAATAGACAACATCGTTTAAAAATGCATTTAAATATGTCAGACTTTTCTCTGGTAAGCTAGAATATTCACGTACATTTTTTGGATCATCTATTTTATCAATACATTTAACAATAACTTTGTACTTACCGTTATAATCTATAACATCACTAACTTGACCAACCTCAAGATTAGATATGGAATTAAAAAACTCAGAAAGCCCGCTTTGTTGTACATAGTCCTCTAGATTATACAAAACAAACACATTTTCTGGAAAGTTGTCTGCATATTTAATAGAATACATAGCAACAACACGC
>CAVGFB010000094.1:0-3339 GCA_963628375.1 Gorillivita sp. (SeqCode) | reverse complement strand
CATGTCTTACTAATAGTTCTGATGATTGGAATATGACATGATATAGCGAAGATGGGATTGAATGTCCACAGTGTACCATACCTCCAAGAGAGTCTACTACAACATATTATGATACTGCCCCTGCAGCTTATGCATATGAAGACGTAACAACTTGAAGTGGGGAGCGGGCACTTGTGCTTACATATGATATGGAAAAGTCTGCTCATATAGCTAAAGGTCAGCATATTTATGAGTTACCTACAGCCGCAACAAATAAGACCTCCTGACAATGATGAACAAATTCAAAGTCTTTTGCAAGAGTTCACATAGATTGAAGCTTTAGAAATTATGATGGTCTTACCAGTACAGCTTTTATGTTTTGGGATTTTGGAAACGCTTTTGTTGCTGAAAATTTTGGTTGTCTAAATACATCCAATGTAACAAATATGGAATGTATGTTTGGATATTTTGGATCTGCATCTGCATCAATAATGTGAGCCCCTGAAGTATCTACCTGAAATACATCTAAAGTGGTAAACATGCAATATATGTTTGTTTCTTATGGGATGAGCTCGAAAAAATTAGTTAATACTCCCAACGTTGCAAACTGAAATACATCTAAAGTTACAAATATAGCTCACATGTTTTCTTCATATGGACATAATTGTGTTTTCAATAACTTAGATCTCTCTAACTGAGACACTTCGAATATTACTGATAGAGATAATTATGATGACATGTTACGTTATTTTATGCTTAGATCAATTACATTAGGTCCAAATTGAGACAATAATATGCGTACTGCCGCATTAACAAACTCTAAAGGAGAGTTTGACACTTGATTCGGAAGTTATGAGGGCGAGGGACATTGATATTCACTTGATGTGTTAGGGCAGCTAAAAAGAAAAATTCCTATAACTTATTCGGATGGATGGCCTCATGATGAAATATATGCTTATAAAGATCAGTTGTCAAGTTCTGATACCACTCTTGTTTTTACTTGTGATACTGAAAAATCTTGACATGAAGCTGGTGGGCAGCATACATATAGTATACCTACTGCTGCAATTCAGGAAGCTGATTGACCATGAAATAAAGAAAGAAGCGAATTTACAAAAGTTAAAATAAATGATAATTTTAAGAATTATGCAGGTCTTACAAGTACTGCTTTTATGTTTTCTGATTTTAGTAATGCGTTTGTGAGTGAAGGTTTTGAAAATCTAAACACATCTCAAGTTACTAATATGTCGTACATGTTTTGTCACTATGGCGAATCTGTGGAAAACTTAAATTTTGTTCCAAATGTATCAAACTGAGACACATCTAAAGTTACAGATATGTCATATATGTTTGATGGTTACGGTCAATCATCAAAAAAGTTAAATGTTGTTCCAAATGTATCAAACTGAGTTACGTGTTATGTTAAAGACATGTCTTATATGTTTGAGAGTTATGGTTATCGATCAAAAATACTAAATAGCGTTCCAGATGTCTCAAAATGAAATACATGCTGAGCTGAGGACTTGTCTCATATGTTTGAGTGTTATGCTGATTGATCTCAAACATTAAACGTTGTTCCTGATGTATGAAAGTGAAATACACATGTGGTAAAGAATTTGTCATATATGTTTAGCATGTATGGAAGAGGTTCAGAAGTATTAAGTTCACTCCCAAGTCTTGGAGGATGAAACACAATGAAAGTTGAAGATATGTCTTTTATGTTTCACCAATACGGTATTAATCGTACTTTTGATAATTTAAATCTAAATGGTTTTTGTTTTGAAAATGGGAAAGATACTAAGTGTGAGGGCATGTTACGTTATCTTAAGCTTAAATCAATTACGTTAAGCTGATTTTTCAATTACGATATAAGTTTAGTTGGACATCTTGGTGCTAATTTAACAAATAGCGAAGGTAAATGACGAGCAACCTGGTGGGATGATGAGGGCAACGAGTACAAAGAATGTAATTTTAATCCTTTAGGTAAAAAAGAATACGAATTTAAGACATTCTATGATCATAATCCAAAAGCTGGGAATTCTATTACAACGTCAAAAAATGTTGAAACACAACAAAGCACAATTGACATTGCCAAATCACATAATGTGCAAAAAAATATTGTCTTAGATGTCAGCATTAATCATGACAAGCCCACCTACACAGACAACAAAGCAAAAGACAATTTATTACATAAACGAAAACAAGCTATCCCTAACATAAAAATTTAATAAATTTGTCAAAAAATATATTTAAGATTTTATTCCACTACACTACACCACATTCAATAATTGTGTGTCACATGGGGATTTGCAAAAAATATAATTATTTTATAAACAATTTGACTACAAGAATTTAAATTTTAAAATATTTAAATAATTGAAAAATGTCAATTTTATTAGGAGGATTTATGACAAACGTACTTAAAAAAATTTGGGACAATAAAATCTTGAGCTTGTTTGTGCTAGCTTTAATTTTGATTTGTAGCTTTTATGGGTGCAAGTCTGTTATAGCTCATGCAGATGAGAGCAATGAACCAGAGTCAAGTGAAGTTGTATCAGCAGTTAACGAGGATGCTGTAGAGAATCCTGTTGACGAGGCACCTTTAGAGGCGTATGGGTATAAAAGTGAAAGATTTGGACAAAATGTTCTTGTATTAAAATATGACAGAACAAAACAAGTGCAAATTAAATATAGAGACATCTATGACATTCCAACTTCAGCCACACAAGCTAGCGATTGACCATGGGATAACGATAGAGATCAATTTGACCATGTTGATATAGATGATAATTTTAAAAACTATAGTGAGCTTACAAGCACAGCTTATATGTTTTATAATTTTGATCATGCTAGAGTACGAGATCTTAACGGGTTTAAAAATTTAAACACCTCCAATGTTACAAACATGTCTAATATGTTTAATGGTTATGGGAGTTCCTCATTTCTAGATATTGCTCCTAATATTTCAAATTGAGATACTTCAAAAGTGACTGACACTTCTTACATGTTTGCTAACTATGGACAGAATCGTGTGATTTCATCTCTTGATCTATCTAGTTTTAACACGTCTGAAGTTACAAATTTTACAAAAATGCTAATAGGGATGAAACTTAAATCAATAACCTTAGGTGCTGACTTTAACTTGTATTTAGGACCTTCAGGTGCTTGTCTAACTAACAGTTCTGGCTATTATCAAGATACCGCATGGTATAGTGTAGATGGAACTGTTTACCCAAAGTGTTCATTCCCTCCTAGAGAGCGTAATACCACATATTATGACTGTTTTAACGAGGCTTATGGGTATTGAGAAGGCGATTCTCTTATACTTAAATATGACCAATATAGGGGAAGGAATTTGTC